>JBEKJD010000068.1:0-11777 GCA_050011415.1 Dissulfurispiraceae bacterium
GAGCACTCTGCCGTGTCATAAATATGTGACGCGACTACACTGCCATGACTGTGATTGCCCCACTCAGGCCATAATCGGTTCCCACAAAGCCGGATTCGGGGCTTCCTGAAGGCCACCAACACATATGATAGACCGCAAGAAAACATATTGTGTTTTTGGGGTTGAGCCTAGCGGTGATCCAATTTTTCGATTATATCAAAAAGAATTTGCAAGCTTTAATGAATTCGAATTTGAAAACTTTTGGGGAGTTTATTTCTTGGCCTTAGTTTATAATTTAATTTACTCCACTCCTGAATTAAAAGCTGTACTCGATGCTGAGTTAGAAAACCTAGATGCAAAACTACTTAAAATAGGGCTGAAGTTTAAGAAAGGCGGATTTACACGCAGCGATTCAATAAAATCATTTCTTGGAATAATTTCGCAATCCAAGATAGCATTCGGCATTAAAACAGGACTCAATTCAACAACAGGTACGATAGACTCGGTTACGCCAATGGTTGAAATAGATCCTGGTAGTGCCGCAGAGCTATCTCTTAGGCCGCTCTACCTAGCTGATTTTCGAGATGAACTTGCTCGGATATTGGATAATAAAAAATTGAGAATATGGGTTATGCTTGATCGTCTTGATGAAGTTTTTCCACACCGAAGCGAAGTTGAAAAGATCGGGTTACGTAGCCTTTTGAAAGCATCCTACAATTTTTCACAGCCCAATATTCGAACAAAGATTTTTTTGCGCGATGATATTATCGGGTATTTGGCTGCGGACGGCTTTACAGCTTTAACTCACGTTACTGACAGGAGTTCATCGACCATGTCGTGGTCAAAAGATGAGCTGTTACACTTGATCATTAAGCGTGTGTCTGCAATTGAATTTTTGGCGAATCACTACGCAATAGATAATAAAAGAATCGATAACGATAAGGATTATAGAGAATCGATTTTCTATAAAATATTCCCCCCAAAAATTGGGAAAACTTATACTATGGATTGGCTTTATTCTAGTTGTGCTGATGCTAATAATATTGTAACCCCTCGCGACATGATAGATTTTTTTAAATTTGCAAAGGCTGAAGAATTCAAACAGAATCGATTGAACCCTAAATCGCATGACTATTTAATTAGTGAAGATACATTTAAGAAAGCATTAAATGAATTGTCAGTTCATAAAAGGGATACTTTTTTATTTGCTGAGTTCCCACATCTTAAGGATATTTTATTTAAATTTGAAGGTGCATATTCTGAGTACAACACTGAGAGTCTTAAGGAGCTTATAGGGCCTGATTATATAAAAGTATTGGATGATCTGCGCGGAATTGGTTTCATTAAACATATTCCCAAAAGCGGCACATACAAGATTCCACTTGTTTGGAGAAAAGGGTTAAATGTTCGAAGAGGAAAGGCGTATGGAAAGAGAGCTGCCCGTAAGAAAAACACTCTATAAAATATTTGACGACCTGGCAAATATTCGCATAACAACGTAAATATTTTTTCTTTCTTCTCTTATGCGATAGTGGCAAAAACTATTGATCACACTTAACAAGTTATTCCCATAATCAGCAATATTTGTTACTTCCAATCCATGAGGACTCGTCGGTGTTATCGCGAACCGACCCCTGAGAAATACTGATTGAAAATGGGTGTCATTAGCGCCGAGGCTGGCCTTTCGATTACTGTGAGAAAATGCAATTTTCGCTTCTTTCTTAACCATGCATTTTGATATAGGCTATAAACTCTTTGAACTTCTCCCCATGTCCTTCCTTAATCGACCAGCGCTTTACCTCTTTCAGATCGACCTCTTGGTCTTTAACGACTGCTATGGCTTGATTTAGTGCTTGCGGATCGTTCCAGTGGTAATAGGAGGCCAACCGGTCCTTTACGCAATCTGTCGGAGTCAGCAGGATAATAGTGCCTTGGGGGGTATCAATTTTTTCACAGGTCTTTACTGGTTCATTGCCGATTGCCAAGGGCGGCGATACGAATTCGACAAAAAATGGGCAATCATCCCGTATAAAGTGCCTCGATTCTTTTTTCTTAAACCCTAAGCCGGTGAGCACCTTTGAAATGTCTTTTTCTTTTCCATGTGATACAAAGTCCAGATCGTACGACATGAATTTGTTATATGAATAAATATTTATGCAAGCTCCGCCTACCAGAACGGCATCGATGTCTTTTTCTTTGAGCGTACTGATTACAATCGCAGCCAGTTCCTTAGTATCGATCGTCTTCCAGTCAATCTTCATAGTGGTTTACCGCGCCTTCGAGGTCTGGTACGCTTGAGATAGTAGCTGATCTTTTCGGACTCGGGCATAAATTGATATGCCTTATCAATCAGCCCTCTCAATTCCCTCAAGAATGGATAGCGGGCATTGAAAGTATAAAGCCGCACCTTACCTATAAGCCGGCTAACAACTATACCGCCTCTTTCGAGCCTTTTGAGTTGCTGCTGTACCCTGTTCACCGGTTCACCAAAAGTCTTCGCCATTCCCAGGGCGTACCCTTCTCCGTATACTTCCAGATAGAAGAGGACCTTTTCCACCATCTCATTTCCGAATAGACCTTCCAACATTGTCGCCAAACCTACCATATTATTTGGTTATATAACCATGTTTTATGGTAATATACTTCAGCTATGTTGTCAAGTTCCAAATGCGGCGGATGCAAATTTTCAATTGTACTCCCCATGATTATAGGGATGCTCCGACGTGCGACTTGCTGTAAGAAAGCGACGTCGTTATATACTGTCCGAAAAGTATAGTTCTAACTTTTGTATTTATGCGCCTCTGCGGTAATCAAGAAACGCATCACGGTCTAACCCCTCGGTTTTGCCAGCACCTCAAGCACCCTGAGATCCAGAAACCGTTTGGACACCGCTGATTTTATTACCAGCACTGTGTCGGAGCCTCTGCCTGTGCCGGCAACGGCGAGGATTTCCTCCCCTTCAGGGATAAGCCCTGCATCAGCCGCCATCATGACAATTTCACAGCAGACTTTTGTTCCTTCTCCAAATCTCCTGAGCGCCTGGGCGACAATAAGTGCCGGATAAACTCCATTGAATTTCGAGGCAAAGGCGGTTTCAAGACTGTGGGTGATCATAGTGCCTGTATAAACTTTTGCGCCTGCCTTCTCTATCCGTTGTCTAACCTCTGCGGATATTTCACAGGCATTGGGTTCCTTAAACCCTGCACAATGGGTCACAACGACAATATTGATCCCGCTGTCTTTTAATACTTCTGAAAACAAAATCCCGCTGTCGCCGCCTGTTGACGCAACCACCAGGTGTTTATACCCGAAGTCCCTGATGGCGTCTTTAACTATTTGACTGCATGCATCGGTGTTTTCCTTGCCTGCTTTTTCGAAATACACAACCTTTTTTTCCATAGCGGCCCTCCGGTGAGCAAGATTAAAAGTATGCTTTCACGTTTTAAAGGTATTGGTGAGAATGGAAACAGCGCGATATCACGGACTACATATTGTAATTTTCGTAAATCTCGCGTCTGACAGGACACCGGCAGAAATGGGACGACGCGCCATATTGCATCAGGCAATCGCAATAGCTTTTGTCGCATTTCTTATCTAT
Organism: Dissulfurispiraceae bacterium; assembly: GCA_050011415.1. GTDB lineage: Bacteria > Nitrospirota > Thermodesulfovibrionia > Thermodesulfovibrionales > Dissulfurispiraceae > JADFXI01. The sequence continues at coordinate 3,578 of JBEKJD010000068.1, forward strand.
TATACAAAATTCCAATAGAGTTCCTGCCAAAGAACAGGTTGTCCAGTTGTCCGGATCATGCAGGCATTTAAAACTGTGCCGGCATTGCGTTTTTTTTCTCCTGGCTTCTTCGCTGATCTGATATTCCATAGAGTATGGGTCGTTCCTGTCCTGCCGCATTTAAACATTACGGCTTTTGATACAGAGGTGCATTGCAATCCTGTTTTCTGTTACCAGTCTATCTCATAATAAAACGCGTGTCAAGGGTCATTTTTTCAACTTATTTAAAGATTGACAGATGCGGTATAATAGGAAGGTTACCGCTGAATATGGTCAATTATCTTTATATCCACATCCCTTTCTGTATCGCAAAATGCGACTATTGCGATTTTTATTCCATTCCTCTGGGTCGGTCCGGCCAGGAGAGAGCAAATGAATACGTGGATGCTCTCTTGAAGGAATTGGGCCTGAAAAGGGACATTGCCGGGCACTTAAGGACTGTTTATCTTGGCGGCGGCACCCCAACGGTCCTCTCTGCGAAACAAGTAGCGGCTATTTTATCCGGCGCAAGGGAAATTTTTTCAATAGTCCCGGGGGCTGAAATCACTATTGAGGCAAATCCCGGCACGATTTCCGAAAGGCAATTGTCTGTCTTAAGGGAAGCTGGAATCAACCGTATCAGCATCGGCATGCAATCTCTTTCGGGCCGGGAGCTTTGCACCCTTGGCAGAAGTCATTCTGCAGAGGATGCGCTTGCAGCTGTAAAAGCGGCAAGGAATGCCGGTTTTGACAATATCTCGCTTGATTTGATATACGGGATTCCGGGTCAGAATATGGATGTATGGCGAGATACACTGGGCAGGGCGCTTGAACTGCTTCCGGAGCACGTATCAGCCTATGAACTCACACCGGAAGAAAACACGCTCCTGCATGTCAGGCTGACGCAAGGAGTTTATAACTTGCCCGATGAACTGCTTGTCATTGAAATGTATTATGCGGCACTGGAAATGATGAAGGCTTGTGGCTATCTTCATTATGAAATATCAAACTTTGCAAAACCGGGATATCAGTGTGTTCATAATCTTAACTACTGGGACCGTGGAGAATATCTCGGAATCGGCGCAGGCGCGCACTCTTTTTTTGAAGGCAAACGTACCGGCAATATAGCTGATATTGACCGTTATATGAAATCGATAAATTCTGCTGTTATACCGATAGATGAGGAAATGATTATTACAGATCAGGATGCATTCGGGGAAATGATTTTTTTGGGCCTGAGGAAGACTGAGGGGCTGGACTTGCGTTTCTTGCCTGAAAGCGCGAGGATATTGAAGAACAAGGCCATGGACGAGCTTATGCGTCAGGGCCTTATAGAAATCAAAGACCATTACCTCCGCCTTACCGCCAGGGGTCTGGTACTCAGCACAGAAGTAATGGTCCAAATACTGGCGGTCTCGTAAAAAATCCATATGCAGCGCAACGCAGCATATGGATTTTTTACGAAACCGCCAGTTTACCACTCCTTACAAATCACGAGTCTGAATCTTTAACTTTTTATTTCACGTTCTTTGCCGGTATCGTTACGTACTGGCGCACGCCGTTCTTTACGATGAGCATAAGGACATCGCTATTGTTTTCGATACCGGACACAATTTTATTATATTCTTTTACATCGGTTACAGGTTTATGTCTTATTTCCAGTACTACATCGCCTTTATTAAGGACCCCGAGGGCCGGGCTGTCTTCAGCGATATTGCTTACGACCACGCCTTTTTCCCGCTCGGAGATATTCATTTTCTGGCGGTACTCATCAGTCAATTCCTGCACAGTAACTCCGTTTAACGCATTATCGGCCTCAACGCTGGTGACGACCTTCGAGTCGGAGGGAAGTTCCCCGATAGTAACAGTAGCTGTCAGGGGACTGCCGTCCCTGATTATGCTTACAGTAACTTGTTTGCCCGGTTTTGTTTCAGCTACTGTATTTCTAAAATGGAAGGGATCGCTTATTTTTGTGCCGTCGTATTCTACAACAACATCGCCTCTTTTCAGTCCGCCTTTCTCGGCAGGGCCTCCCTCCACCACATCGACCAGCACCACGCCGTTGTCATCCTTTAATTTGAACTGTTTGGCGAGATCAGCGGTAAGCGGCTGTATCTGAACGCCGAGCCAGCCCCGTACTACTTTGCCCTGACTGATAATGCTGTCCATCACATTTTTTACCATATTTGCAGGAATCGCAAACCCTATACCCTGGTATCCACCGCTGGTGCTGAATATTGCATTGGTGACGCCTATCACGTCACCCTTTACATTTACCAGCGGGCCGCCGGAATTGCCGGGATTTATGGCCGCATCAGTCTGTATGAAATTCTCATAATCGCTGATGCCTAAACCGACCCTTCCGAGCGCGCTTATGATTCCCATTGTGACGCTGTGGCTCAGGCCGAAAGGGTTGCCGACTGCGAGAATTACTTCACCTACTTTTATTTTATCGGAATCGCCCCATTGAATAGTGGGCAGGTTTTTTTCATTGATCTTGATTACCGCAACATCTGTACGTGAATCTATACCGATAACCTTGCCCTTGTACTCCTCCTTGTACTCTTTATTGTCATTACCGGTGATTTTGACAACAATATCTTCGGCCCCTTCAATAACATGGTTATTTGTAATGATATAGCCGTCAGACGTTACTATAAACCCCGAACCCAGGCTCGTAGCCTTTCTCTTCTGACCACCCTCAGCACCTTCCCCGAAAAACCTTTTGAAAAATGGGTCATTGAAAAAAGGATTTGCAGGAGTTTTAACTGTTCGGGTTGTAGATATATTTACCACGGCAGGCGTGACCTTTTCGGCAACCTTTGCCATGGCCTCTCCGACTTTTGTGAGCAGGTCAGTCGCTTCCCTGTCGGAAATATCCGCCCTGACAGGAGAAGGCAGCACAAGGCCCAATGACAGGAACAGGGACAAAACGAGACCGGTTAAGGCATTACGGTAAGTTTTTTTCAAAAATAATCTGCACTGCATATATTTCTCCTCCGTTTCATTTGTTTAAAGGATTAATTTCAAATTTTAACGCCTTTACGGTATTTTTATCAACATTGAACCGCTCATCGCTGCGGTATCCTATGACCCAGACAATCTTTTTATCGCTGATCAGCAGGGGTACGCTGTCTCTCATATCTCTCGGCACTTTCTCGTCCACAAAATAGTCCTGGAGTTTCTTTCTTTTCCCAAAGCCGGAAGGATAAAAATAGTCTCCCGGTCTCCGTGAACAGATCTGAAGCGGGAAATGCAGTTTGGCGGCGTCAAATACAGCTTTCTGCCTGCCGTCACCCCCCTTAAATTCACCTGTTGGCAAGGGGGCATACAGAGGGGACAATTCCCGGACATCAACAGATGCGCATGTAAGCGCCATGGATGTCTCCCTGATTACAAGTTCGCCGGGACCATTCATGGTATATGTTTCGAGAACTTCGGGCCGTTCACAGGTGATTATAAAAGTTGAATACCCCTTAATTGCACGGACACCCCGGGGCAGGCAAATCCTGTCGCCGGAATGACCTGATTTCACCAGATCAAGCATGGCTTCTATATGAATAAAACTAACTCCGCGCAGCCCTTTAACTGCACTTACTGCCCGCCTGAGAATTCTCCTTGCGAGTGGTTTGTCCATTTTTTCCATAGGCAAAATGAATAATTCAATAGAGGTATCGGATTTTCTGCTGATTAATTTCATCAGGGCTTTCGTTACCTGCAGTTCAAAGTAGTGGTCCTCCTCTCTGAAAATATCGGCAGCCGCGGCGATTGTCATTACTGCATCAGGGTTCAGGCTTTTTAATACAGGCATTACTGTGTGCCGCACCTTGTTCCTCATATATTTGTCTTCGCGGTTGGATGAATCAATGACAAAACCGGTCTGTACGGTATCAAGAAAGCGTTCAATTTCATTTCTCGTGATGCCGATGAGAGGTCTGATGATATTTTTTCTGACAGGAGGAATGCCTGAAAGCCCCAAAGTCCCTGCTCCTCTGATAAGCCGCATTATAACGGTCTCTGCCTGATCATCGGCGGTATGGCCAAGTGCGGTCTTGCCGGCCCCTACGGCCCGGGACATCTCATCAAGGGCCTCATACCTCAGTTCCCTGGCCGCCTCCTGTTTGTTCAACCTGTGCGCTTTGGCAAAGGATTTGACGTTGACGGATTTTACTGAAAAAGGGACCTTCAATGAAAGGCATAACCTACTGCAGAAATCGATTTCATCCGGTGTTTCCTCCGGTCTCAGCCCATGCTCGATATATGCCGCATATAAATCAATGCCGAGGCATTCTTTCAGGCTGTCAAGAATTAATAGAAGGCAGACAGAGTCGGGTCCGCCGGAAAGAGCTGCAAGCACGCCGTCTCCGCGGGAGAGCATGGAGTATTTGATAATAATATTTTTGGCCTTCGTAATAATATCCATCAGACTTTATAGGGTTCTCCCAGTTCCCCAACACTGAAGAGCACGACAATTGAATATGGTTGTACCAGATACTCGGGAGCCTGGAAAACCGGCGCGTTGTCCCATTCAAGGATGTCCTCCGGCGATTCAAGAAAGGTATCTATGCACCGCCTCCATTCAGCGGGCGGGATTTCAAACTGGAGCGGCTCTGAATAGGCATTCATCATCACATGGGTCAACAGTTTTTTTGTACTGTTCAAGGCAGTAAAGGCAAGACTGTGAGAACATTCTGCCCAATCAGGGTGGTCAAGCCTGACGCCGTGCCATTTGACCTGTGCCTGAGCAAGGAGTTCATTCAGACTCAAGTCGTCATCCCCTTCAGGGTTCACGCGCAGCCGCCTGTAAGCGATAAGTTCTTTGACAAAACGGTGGAGGCCCTTATGCCTGTGAGTCAGGCTCCAGTCAAACCAGCTCAGTTCATTGTCCTGGCAGTAGGCATTGTTGTTGCCGAGCTGGGTCCGCCTTGCTTCATCCCCCATCAGAAGCATGGGTGTGCCAAGGGCAAGGAGGTCAAGAGTGAAAAAGTTTTTAATCTGCCTGCAGCGCAGCAGCTCAACACCAGGGTCATCGGTCGGACCTTCAAAGCCGCAGTTCCAACTCAGGTTATCGTCATACCCATCCCGGTTTTGTTCCCCGTTTGCGAGGTTGTGCTTTTCAGAGTATGTAACGAGGTCGTTCAGGGTAAAGCCATCATGACAGGTAACGAAATTAATGCTCTGCTCTGTTTCAAGTTTTTCATGGCCGAAGATGTCGGGGCTGGCAAACAGGCGGGCCGAGAGTTTTGAGACAGAGCCGTTATCCCCTCTCACGAATCTCCTGATATCGTCCCGGAACTGACCGTTCCATTCTTTCCATCTGTCGCTGATGAACGAGCCGAGTTGATAGAGGCCCCCGGGGTCCCATGCCTCAGCAATAAGTTTTATTCCTGCGAGCACAGGGTCTGTCTCTATATCAAGTAAAAGAGGAGGCTTTGTCAGCGGTCTCCCCTCCTCATCCCGGGAGAGTATAGACGCAAGGTCAAACCTGAACCCGTCCACATGCATTACCTGCACCCAGTAGCGGAGGCTGTCAAGGATCATCCTCCTGACGATCGTCTGGTTTGTGTTAAGGGTATTGCCGGTCCCGGAATAGTCGGCATAACGCGCCTGATCATCAGCCTCAAGCATGTAATAGACACTATTTTCAAGGCCGCGCCAGCACAGCACAGGCCCTGTGTGATTGCCCTCCGCAGTGTGATTGTAAACCACATCCAGGATGACCTCTATGCCTGCCCTGTGCAGGGCCTTTACCATATCGCGGAATTCATTAAACGGCCCAAGAGGGTCCTTGCGTGAGCTGTAACCCTGATGCGGTGCAAAGAATGAGACCGGACAATATCCCCAGTAATTGACAAGCCGCTGGGGGCAGTCCTGCGGGTCAAACTGAAAGACCGGCAGCAGTTCAACCGCAGTAACGCCGAGGTCCTTAAGATACGGGATTTTCTGAGTGACACCAGCGTATGTCCCCCTTTTTTCAGGCTGGACGCCCGAACCTGGATGTTTGGTAAAGCCTCCGACATGCATCTCATAGATGACTGTTTTTGAAAAGGGTCTCTTGAGAGGCTTGTCGCCCTGCCAGTTATAGCCCCGCAGGTCGATAACTATACTCTTCATCGCCGTGGCACAGTTGTCCCCCGGCAGGCTTGCTTTTAAGCGGTCATAGCCCTCAGGCACGGACACCGCTTTTCCGTAGGGATCAAGAAGTACCTTTTCAGGGTCAAACCTGGACCCCTTGCTCTGCTCGGAGGGCCCGTATGCACGGTAACCATATATCTGACCGTGTCCGATCCCTCCAACAAACACATGCCAGTAGTGATAAGTCTTGTTAGTTTTCGGGCAGAGACCGATGACCCGTGACGGCCTTATGTCATCGGCATTATCAAAAAGCAGGAGTTCTATCGAAGTGGCGCTTTTTGAAAAAACACTGAAGTTCACCCCGTCAGGATAGACTACGGAGCCAAGCGGATAACTGCTGCCATCGGCTGTATTTGCGTTCATATTCATTTGTATATTCTAATATATCTTATATCGATATATATATGCGTTCAATACCGTGAAGCATCCGCAGTTTACAATTCCGTACTTTTATTGATAATATACCCGTTGAACTTGATGGAGAGGTGGCCGAGCCGGTCGAAGGCAGCCGCCTGCTAAGCGGTTGTGGGGGTAACACCCCACCCAGGGTTCGAATCCCTGCCTCTCCGCCATAAAAAATTAATTACGAATTAAGAATTAGGAATTAAGAATTGTGGAAAAACCTTTAATTCGTAATTCTTAATTCGTAATTATTAGTTTAATGAAATGGAGGTCGTTTATGAGAAAGTTTATTTACGTAGTGCTTTGCATGCTTGTGATTGCAGGCATGATTGCCGGATGCAAGAAAGTGGAAAATCAGTCTGCCCAGAACACAGCTCCGCAGGCCCACCAGCAGATTCCGGCTGTTCCTCTTCAGTCCCCAATGGGCCAGGGTTCCACGCAGATGCCTTCGCAGTCGCCGATGCCTCCTCACGGTGACAACGCAGCCATGACTCCAAAGGACAGAACGATTGATATTCCTGATGCTGTTAAAGGGACGTGGCACAGGGTGATACTGTCTGTAGTGGACAAGGGATCGAACAAGACAACTGAATACAAGGTAAAACTCAAGTCTGATTTTAAAGTACCGAACAGCGATATTAAGATAGCTGTCGGAGATTTTCTTCCTGATTTTAAAATGTCTGACAAGGGCATTACATCGGGGAGTAATGACCCTGATAATGCTGCTGTGAACGTCGAGATATTCCAGGGGGGGAAGAGCGTGTTCAAGGGATGGCTTTTTTCAAAGTTTCCTTCCATGCACCCTTTTCAGGACCCGAAATATGCAATAACGCTTAAAGAAGGCATAAAAGGATAAATAATGCTGACAGTTGACAGTTCACAATTCTGAACTGTCAACTGTCAACAAGATATATGTCTACCTACTTCACTCTTGGAAAAGCACCGGAAAGTCCTGAGGAAAGAGCATCGCTTCTTGCTAAGAAAGTGCAGATGGATGAATATTTCGCAGGTCTTCAGCTTACACAGGTGCAACAAAGATTTGTTGAATTTCTGATTTCCGGAAAGGGCTATAGTGAGAACGATCTGGAGATAAATCAGGACTTCACCGTTCATTTGCCGGAGTGCTCTTTTACAGTGCGCGCCGACATTATTATTAAGATACAATCAAAGCGCATTTTTATCATTAAATGTGTGATGGGCTCAATGGAATCCTGGGAGCGGCACTCCGTAGCTTTCGGTCGCGTTGCTGACCAATATCAAATGCCTTATGTAATAATAACAAGCGGCGAAGATGCGCGGATGCTCGCAACAGCTGATGCTGCAGTTGTCGCTGAAGGGCTTGATGCTGTTCCTTCAAGGCAGGAGGCTGAACGAATTTCCGGAGAGACAGTCCTCAAGGCATATCCTTCAGAGCGAGCGGAAAAGGAGAAAAGAATCCTGTACGCCTTTGAAGCCGTTAAATGCCCCAATAGTTAATTCAGAGCAAAAGGCACAGAACAATTACGAATTAGGAATGACGAATGTAGAATTGTGGAAAAATCCTAAATTTTTAATTCTTAATTCATAATTCGTAATTGTTTTAGAGGAGGTACGGTGAAACTTGCAATCATAGGGCTCTCAAATGCCGGAAAAACTACAGTTTTCA
>JBEKJD010000069.1:0-11760 GCA_050011415.1 Dissulfurispiraceae bacterium
TTTAAGATTACCTGTGTTTCAATGGGCAACCCCCACGCCGTAATTTTTATAGATGAAGAAGTTGACTGCTTCCCTGTGAGCGTTTACGGTCCTGCTATTGAGAGCCACCCTTTTTTCCCAAATAAAACCAATGTCGAGTTTGTGAATGTGTTGAATAAAAAGGAGCTGAAAATGCGGGTTTGGGAGAGAGGGACCGGAGAGACCATGGCCTGTGGAACAGGCGCGTCCGCTTCTGCAGTGGCTGGCATGCTGAAAGAACTGACCGAAAGGAACGTCGCCATACACCTTCCGGGAGGAGTTCTGAATATAAAATGGCCCAGGAATGATCATGTCTATATGACAGGTCCTGCTGTAGAGGTTTTTGAGGGGAAGATTGCTAATATCTCAGAAAAGAAAGCTGAACAGAGGAGACATCAGCGGAAGGCCTGTGAAATCCAGCTCGAGTTCTTCAGGAAAGCAGAATCCAGGGACAAGCTTTATCAGTGCACAGTCGTAGACATAAGCGAAGCTGGAGCCGGTATGACTTCAGACATCAACCTGAAGCCGGGTGAAATTCTCTCTTTATTCAAGAAAGACAGCCAGACGGTCCTCAAAAGCGCTGTAGTAATCTGGAATAGCAAATATAAAGACAAATGCAGGGTCGGGGTTATGTTCATGTAAAAACCTGGGTGATAGGTGATAGGTTATTGGTAAAAGACAAAAATCCTATGACCTATGCCATATAACCTATCACCTGTATTTTTTGAAGGAGGTCTCTCATGCTTAACGGTTCCATCGTTGCACTGGTAACACCGTTCAAAGACGGTAAATTTGATGAAAAGGCTTACAGCAAGCTGATCGAATGGCATATTGCCCAAGGGACCCATGGCATTGTGCCATGTGGCACGACCGGAGAAGCATCCACACTCGATTTCGAGGAACATTGCCGCGTGATTGAGGTCGCAGTTAAAGTGGCAAAAAAGCGTATTCCGGTTATTGCCGGAACAGGGGCGAATGCCACTTATGAAGCTATAGATATGACAAAGAAGGCAAAAAAGCTCGGCGCCGATGGTGCTTTGCTGGTTACCCCTTACTATAATAAACCTACCCAGGAAGGGCTCTACCGGCATTATAAGGCTGTTGCAGAAGCTGTTAATATCCCTATCGTGCTTTATAATGTTCCAGGCAGAACGGCAGTCAATTTGCTCCCTGCAACCGTTGTGCGGCTGGCTGAGTTTAAAAATATAGTTGCTATAAAAGAGGCGACGGGTGATTTAAAGCAAATAAGCGAGCTGATCAGGCTGTGCGGCGACAGGATAGCGGTTTTATCAGGCGATGACTTTACTACACTGCCGATTATGGCACTTGGAGGCAAGGGAGTGATTTCAGTCACCGCCAATATTGCACCCCGTGACGTGGCAGATATGTGTAATGCCTGGGACAGCGGAGAAATTGCTAAGGCGCGCGAGCTCCACTTTAAGCTCGAACCTCTCAACGCTGCGATGTTTATCGAGACCAACCCGATCCCTGTAAAAACTTCCCTGGCATTTATGGGAAAAGTAAGGGAGGAATTCAGGCTTCCCCTCTGCGAGATGTCCCCGGCAAATAAAGAGAAACTGAAACGTGAGCTGAAAAATGCGGGAATCATTTAAGAAGAGCAAAGAGCAAAGGGCAAAGAGCAAAGGGCGAAAGGAATTCAACTCTTCGCTTTTGACTCTATTTTTTTTGCGCTTTGCTCTCAGCTCTTTGCTCTTTGCGAGCTTTGCTTTCGCGGATCCCCCTTCTCCCTTTGCTGGAGAAAACCTTATTAACCTGCCGGCGCCTGAATTTAAATTGAAGGATGTAAACGGCAGCGAGGTTTCCATTGCTTCTTATAAAGGCACTGTGGTGCTGCTCAACTTCTGGGCAACGTGGTGTCCGTCCTGCAGGGATGAAATGCCTGCTTTGAATAAGCTGGGCCGGCAGTTAAAGAACAGGAAATTCTCAATTATCGCAGTATCCACCGAACGTTCAGTCTCGGCTGTCAGGGATTTTCTGAAGAAATATCCTTCAGACTTCACAGTGCTGGTGGATTACAACCTTTCCGTATCCAGATCTCTTTATAAAGTGTTTGTGCTGCCAACGAGCTACCTGATCGATAAGAAAGGTGTGATCGTCGAGAAGTATTACGGGGAAGAAGACTGGACTGGCCCTGAAATTGTCAGGAAGATAAATGAGTATATAGGTAAATGAGTTGCTCACTCACCCATATACCTGAGTTTCGGCGCTGAAGACAGCAGTAATTCCGTGTAGGGATGTTTGGGTGATCTGAATAAATTTTCGGTTTTAGCCTGTTCAACAATTTTGCCCGAGTGCATAACCGCAACTTCGTCGCTGAAGTAACGGACGACCTTTAAATCATGGCTGATAAAAATAAAAGATATTGCCGACATCTTCCTGATCTCCAGGAAGAGATTAAGAATTTGTGCCTGGATTGAGACATCAAGAGCAGAAAGCGGTTCATCGCAAATAATCAATTCCGGCGATAGCGCAAGGGCCCTTGCAATGCAGATCCTCTGGCGCTGTCCTCCGCTGAACTCATGAGGATAGCGGTATAAGGCGTCCTTATTAAGGCCCACCTGCTCCAAAAGCTGGACAACTCTGTCTGGAATATCTTTTTTACGAAGGATATTATGGATTTTTAAAGGCTCTGACAACGTATCAAATACCCTCATACGCGGGTTAAGTGACGCAAAGGGGTCCTGAAATACTATCTGAACGGATCTCCTGAACTGTTTGAGCCGCAAACCGTTAAATCCGGCAATGTCTTCACCTTTGAAAAGAACTGTTCCTTCAGTCGGCTTCAGCAGCTTGAGTATTATCCTTGCCACTGTCGATTTTCCGCATCCGCTCTCACCTACGATGGCAAAAACACAATTTTTACCCACCTCAAAACTTATGCCGTCAACAGCCTTCAGCCATTTGCCCGTTGTCCCGAATTCAGTTTTGAGGGGAAAATATTTTTTGACCGAGTCAACAGACAGCAAAGGCATCGGAGCATTTGTTTGCTTTTGATTGTCCATTACTCCATTACCCCGCTGCCCCTGAATCCCTCCTGCACCTCTTTCCATCTTATACATCTGGCATAATGGTTGCCTGCAACCGCTGCCAGTTGAGGCTCTGCCGTGGTGCACTGGGGAATCATCGCGAAGCACCTGTTGGAGAATTTGCATCCCACGGGCAACTGCCCAGGAGAAGGGACAAAACCTGCAATAGGTTTAAGGGCTGAGCCCCTGGAGGCCGGAAGTGATCCAAGGAGACCTATAGTATAGGGATGAGAGGGCTTCCCGAAGAGTTCCTGCACATCGGCCAGTTCCATTATCCTTCCCGCATACATAATTGCAACTTTGTCCGCCTGCTCAGAAATGATACTCAGATCATGAGTGATAAGCAGGATGGCCATCTGCCTTTCCCTTCTTAATTCCTGCAGAAGTGAGAGTATCTGGGCCTGTATGGTTACATCCAGCGCAGTAGTCGGCTCGTCGGCGATAAGGAGGGAGGGGTTGCAGGCTATGGCCATGGCTATCATTACACGCTGTCTCATTCCTCCGGACAACTGGTGGGGATAATCCTTGACCCTGTTTTCAGGAGAGGGTATTTTTACCGCCCTCATCAATTCAACAGCTTTTTCAATCGCCTTTTTCTTAGATAATTTTAAATGGGCAATCAGCGTCTCTGCTATCTGGAAGCCGACTGTCAGAACCGGATTAAGCGAAGTCATGGGTTCCTGAAAGACCATGGCTATATACTGCCCCCGTATATCGCGCATTTCCCTGTCATCGAGTAACAGCAGATTCCTGCCGCTGAATAAGATTTCTCCTTCTGCATATGCATGCAGTGGAAGTATGCGCAGGATGGACAAGGCAGTCAGGCTCTTGCCGCAGCCGCTTTCGCCTGCCAACCCGAAGACCTCGGCTTTTTTTATGTCAAATGAAAGGTCGGATACGACTTCCAGCGGGCTATGATCGACAGAAAACGATACCGAAAGGTTTCTTATGTTCAGAAGAGCAGGCATTCCAACCATGACAGGGTTTGCCGGGATGACTACATCTCCTGGGCCGGCTCATTAAGCGCATCGTGAAAGGGCTTGCCCAGTTTAAAATGCAATACTCTCTTGGAAGGCACCTCAACTTTTTCCCCTGTCCTCGGGTTTCTGGCAATCTTTGCGTTTCTCTGCTTGATCCTGAAATTTCCGAAACCTCTGATTTCTATCTTTTCACCACGTGCGAGGGCATCTTTCATTCCATCGAATACTGTGTTAATAATAGTTTCCACCTGTTTTTTTGTAAGGCCTTCGACTTTCTCAGTTACTTTTTCAATTAATACAGATTTTGTCATGTGTCTCCTCCTTAAAATATAGGCTAAGGTTAAGTTTGGGGTTAAGATTCAGAAAAAAATAAAATACTATTTCTCAGCCTTAACCTTAGCCTTAACCTGTTGTTTATGGTACATACATGTATTTCAGTTCCGATGTCGGGAATATCCTTTGTACGCTTTCATCCAGCTTGCCTCTGAACAGGTCAAATAAAAGAGATTTTTCTTTCCTGGTTATTATTTCAGGTTCCCCTTTTATCCCCGCCATCCTTGCAGCAGTTCTAACTGCGTAATCGAGGTCTCCGAGTTCGTCCACAAGGCGCGTTTTTATCGCTTGTCTTCCTGAAAATACTCTGCCATCGGCGATTTTCCTGACCTCGGCAACCGGAATCTTCCTCCCTTCGGATACAGCTGTAATGAATTGTTCATGGACGTCATCCATAACACCCTGCAGGATGTCACGTTCCTCTTTCCCTATATCTCTAAAGGGAGAAGCAATATCCTTATGTTTACCGCTTTTTATAACTTCAGTTTTCACGCCTACCTTATCCATGAGTTTCTTGATATTGGGTACCTCCATAATTACTCCTATGGAGCCGGTAATAGTTCCAGGGTTGGCAATAATCCTGTTTGCAGGCGCAGAAATATAGTAGCCTCCCGACGCTGCAAGAGACCCCATAGAAACGATAACTTTTTTCTGGGCGACAGCCCTTTTCACCCCGGAATATATCTCCTGTGAAGGGACAACACCACCTCCGGGACTGTTGACCCTTAGCACTATAGCTTTTATTGAGTCGTTTTTCGCGTATCCGTCCAGTTCTTCGACAATCGATTTTGCCTCGACAATAGGGCCCTCTATCCTTATAAGAGCCACCTTGCCGCCGAAAGACACCTTCCGCTGAAAAAATGTGAACAGAGCGCTTAGAACAATCAAAAGCACAAGAAACGCAGTTATGGATATGCAGGTATTCTTAATTTTCATGTGTCTTAATGTTTTTCATGCTGAGGCCGATTTTTCTGTCCTCAACATTCATTTTTATGATCCTGACCGTTATATCACTCCCTTCTTTTATCTCTTTGGAGGCATCTATCTCCGATGAGTAGACAAGCCCTTCAACATCGCCTTCCAATTCGACAAATACGCCGAAATCCGTAATTCTCAACACCTTGCCGTTATATTCAGTGCCAAGCTTGAATTTCGCGGATATTTCATTCTGCCATGGATCGGGTGTCAATTGTTTTATGCCCAGTGCCATCCGCTCTTTATCAGGATCCAGGCTTAGTACGACCGCGTTGACCTTCTGGCCTTTCCTGAGCGCTTCGGAGGGGTGCTTGATATGTTTGGTCCATGAAAGGTCGGAAATGTGAATCAATCCGTCTACGCCTTCAGGAAGCCTCATAAAAGCCCCGAAATCAGTGACGGTTTTGATTTTCCCGGTTACCTCATCGCCGACTTTATACTGCTTGGCCACGAGTTCCCACGGTTTCGGGAAGAGGTGTTTAATGCTGAGAGAGAGACGCCTCTCTTCTTTGTTAATAGCCAGTACTACCGCCTCAACCTCGTTGTTGATCGAAACATACTTTGACGGGTGCTTAAGGCGAGGGGCCCAATCCAGTTCCGAAATGTGCACAAGTCCCTCGAGACCTTCTTCAATTTCTATAAAAACTCCGTAATCGGCAATAGTCACGACTTTCCCTTTGACCCTCATGCCGGGCTCATATTTATCTGCAACTGTCAGCCAGGGGTCGCTGATTTTTTGTTTGTATCCGAGGGTTATTTTCTGCGACTGGTCATCATATTTAAGAACAATAAAAGATGCCTCATCTCCGATGGAGAAAAACTCGGAAGGGTGATTTACCCTCCTCCACGAGATATCAGATATATGAAGAAGGCCATCTATCCCGCCCAAATCAACAAATACTCCGTAGTCGGTTATGTTCTTCACTGTGCCTTTGAGAATTGCGCCTTCATGAAGGATTTCAAGCGTATCCTTTTTCTTTTTGTTCCTCTCTTCCTCGATTATAACGCGCCGAGATACAATTATGGAGAGCCCCGAGGTCTGACTGAAGGTGCTTTTTTGTGTAACCAGCTTCAGAATCTTCAGGGGAACGACCTGGCCGATATAGGCGTCGAGGTCCTTTACCCCTTTAATATCGATCTGGGAAGCGGGTAGAAATGCCGTTACACCCATTACATCAACAAACAGACCGCCTTTTGTTTTCTCTGTGATTTTACCCTCGATCTGTTCATGGTTGCTATATGCGGCACTCAGCGACTCAACGCACTTGATTCGCAGCGCCTTATCCTTTGACAGGATAACGACACCCTCCTCATCGTTTATCCGCTCGACAAAGACATCTATCTCATCGCCATCCCTCAGACCGAGAAGTTCTTTTTCCGTAAACTCGGAAACAGGGATTATGCCTTCTGATTTATATCCTACATCAACTACTACAGTATCGCTTTTGACTGCAATAATACGTCCTTTTGTGATCGCCCCTCTCTGTACCCGGTGAAGAGTTTCAGCATAGAGTTTTTCGAGTTCTCTTGTTTCTTCCTTTGTCTGGGTGTCCATCAGGTGCCCTTCCTCCTCTATTTCTAATTCTTTCTTCAACCTCTTTAATTATCCAGTCAGGAGTCGAAGCCCCGGCGGTAATGCCGACACTCTGCACGCCGGAAAACCATTCCTCCTTTATTTCAGAGGCGGTCTCTATATGATATGTCGGTACTGACATGGAAGTGCAAAGATGGGCCAGCTGTGTTGTGTTTGCGCTGTTCTTGCCGCCCACAACAAGCACCATATCCACTGCCATTGCCATTGCCTTCGTCTCTTTAAGCCTGAGCGCCGTGGAATTACATATTGTATTATAAACTTTAATTTCCTTGACGTGCTCAAGCATGTCAAGCATTATTTCTTTTAAAAGTGACAGGGGCTGTGTTGTTTGCACAACTATGCCGACCTTGTTTTTCAGTCTTGGAAGCGTCTCACTGCGATTGACTACTACGACGTCATGACCGGCGTAACTCATGAGCCCCCTGACTTCAGGATGTTCCTTGTCGCCTACAATGACGACCTGATATCCCGCTTCATTTAAAAGTTTAGCATATTGCTGGGCCTTTTTCACAAAAGGGCATGTTGCGTCAATAACTTTATACTTTTTCCGGCCCAATTGTTCCAAAACTTCGCGCGGCACTCCATGTGTTCTTATTATAAGTGCCTTTATGTTGCGGTCATTAATGGAACTGATCGGCTCAACCCCTTCGGATTTCAATATTTCAATTACTTGCGGGTTATGGATTATAGGTCCCAGCGTATAAACATTATTACTGCTTTGTGCCGTGTTGAACGCCATGTCAACAGCTCTTTTTACACCAAAGCAAAATCCCGCTCTCTTGGCGGTTATAATTTTTACCCTATCGCCCATACTTGTAGGATACAGAATTTTGCACAGACTATTCAAGGCGTTATAAAAAAGAAGGCTGGAAGGTTGGAGGGTCGGATTATCAGGACCTCTAATCTCCGGACACTGCCTTTAAAATGGCAGCAGTCACCTCTTCGAGGCTCATCTGTGTGGTGTCGATATATATGGCTTTCTCAGACCGTTTAAGCGGCGCTATATCACGCCGGCTGTCCCGCATATCCCTGTCGCGAACATCTTTCAGGGCTTCCTCAACGGTTACGGATATCCCTTTTTCCTGTAACTGCAAGTATCTCCTTTGGGCCCTGCCCTCCTCCGACGCATCGAGATAGAATTTCCTCCATGCATCGGGAAAAACAACCGTAGTCATGTCCCTTCCTTCGGCGACTATATCGTTATGCAGGGCAGCGTCGCGCTGAATCTGCAGAAGGAAGTCCCTTACCGGCTTTCGCGCCGAAAAAACAGATGCATAATGTCCGGCCTCAGTGGTCCTGATCGCATCTGATACATCCCCGTCATTTAAAAAAACATGGCCGTTCTTAAAAAAGACCGATACCCCGTCAAGTGAACCAAGGATTTCTGTGTCGCTGCTTTCAGACGTCAGGTTTGTGCTTCTCAGGTGCAGCGCAATAGCGCGGTAGAGTGCACCGGTATCAAGAAACTGAAAGCCAAGCTGCTCTGCCAGGCGTTTCGATATAGTGCTTTTACCTGAACCGGAGGGACCGTCGATGGCAATAACCTTTCCCATAACGAATTACGAATTACGAATTGCGAATTACGAATTGTTGAATAATATTATTGTCATTTATTCTTAATTCGTAATTCTCAATTCGTAATTGATTTGTCTTTTAGTCTCCTTCAAATTCTGTGAGCGAAAATACTTTATATCCTTTTGCAGTAAGTTTTTCCGATCCGCCTACGTCGGGCAGATTAACGATAAAGGCCATTTCAACTACGATGCCTCCCAATTTTTCAATAAGTGACGCCGCGGCCAGCGCAGTCCCTCCTGTAGCCAGGAGGTCATCTATGAGGAGTACCCTGGTACCTTTTGAAAGGGCATCTTTGTGCATTTCTATAGTATCTGTCCCGTACTCAAGGGCATATTCGTGGCTCACTGTTTCAGCAGGGAGTTTCCCTGCTTTCCGGACTGGAATAAACCCTTTCCCCAGGGTATAAGAAAGTGCTCCGCCGATAATAAAACCTCTGGATTCTATGCCGACAATAACATCAAAGGCAATATCCCCGCGTATATACTGCTGCGTAAGGCTGTCTATAACAAGCCTGAACCCCACAGGGTCCTTGATAAGTGTGGTGATGTCCCTGAACATGATCCCTTTCTTGGGGTAGTCAGCTATGGTCCTTATTTTCGACTTTATCGGCATGTTCTTTCCTCCTATAACCTGCATGTGCATTCTGTGAGCTTTATTTTTGCGATCGTCCTGACAAGAAGCGCTTTTACGTTCTCGGCGTTTCTTGCCATTATGGCATTAACCATCTCCCATGTGACCGGTTCTTCGCCTTCTTTCCAGCAGTCGTAATCGGTGGACATGGCAATTGACTGGTAGCAGATTCCAACCTCTCTCGCCAGTATGACTTCCGGCACTGTCGACATATTGATGATGTCAGCCCCAAATTTTCTGAACATATGAGATTCCGCTTTTGTGGAAAAACGCGGGCCTTCTATGGTTATGACTGTGCCTTTATCATGATATCTAAGCTTGAGTTCCTTTGCAGAAGAAATAAGAAGGGTCCTGAGGTCATGACAGAACGGCTCGCTCATCGGCGTATGGATGACTTTTTCATCATGAAAGGTGAGGGGCCTGTGTTTTGTAAAATCGATAAACTGATCGACAAAGACAAAGTCTCCCGGTTTTATCCGTTCCCTCAGGGACCCAACAGCTGTAGTGGCAAGGATATGCGTGCATCTCTCCTTTTTGAGCGCATGGATATTGGCCCTGTAATTAACGCCTGAAGGATAAATGGAATGGTCCTTCCCATGACGCGCAAGGATAACGACATCCACTCCGTTTATAGTGCCGACGGTAAGGGGCGAAGAAGGACTGCCGTAAGGAGTAGATGCCTTTTTACTCTTGCTCCCTTTCATTATATGGGGGTCGTCCATACCGGAACCACCGATAATACCGATTTTAAGAGTATCCATACCTGTTCCCTCAGAAGTTTTAATTTATTAAAAAAAATGTAAGCTTGCAGTAAAATCGTATAAGTGAAATAATAGCATAATTGGTATAGATATGTTTAATTTTGAATCTGCTTTGAGGCAGGCGCCGTGAAAAAAAAGCAGCAACGTGATGAGACAATAAAAATCACCAGAGGCATTAGCCCAAAGTCGGGAGGACCCGACAGGGATTTTTACAGGGTTGACGCTTATATTCACCTGGTAAGCGGTCTGGTCCCTCACGAAGAGAGGACAAATCTCTCATCCAGGGTGCTCCCCTCGACCCCTGTCAGCTCATGGGCGCCGGAGACGATGAAGAGAGTGGATATCAGCGGCGCCGGCATTGCCTTCGATTCCGAGGACTTTTACTCAACCGGCGATATCGTTGCGCTTAAAATTATGTTTAATAAGGATTGGGCAGTTCCGCTGCTGGTTTATGGAGAGGTAATGCGTGTTGAGCCCTATAGACGTTATTGCCGCGTTGCAGTGAAATTCGTATCTGTCAGCAGCAGGGTAAAGAGCATTATTATGCGGTTCGTATTTGAAAGGGAGCGGGACATAATAGCGGAGAAGCGGGTAGGATGGCTGTAAATAATAGGCAATAGGTTATAGGTTATGGGCTATGGGAAAAGAGAAAACACCTTTTTGGTCTATCAACCTATAACCCATAACCTATGACCTATGACCTAACTTTTCCCTCAACGCCCGGGCCTTTGAGAATTCATGCTCCAGGCCTGCGGCATCTGCATTTTTAATCATGGAGGCTATCAAGTCCAGATTGCTCCCGAAACGCTCTATCAGTGCAATGAGATTATCTCCATTAAGGAGAGCGATGTCTCTCCACAGTTCCGGTGAGCTAAGCGCTATCCGTGTCGTATCCTTGAAGCCGGGTCCGGCGTATTTCAAATATTCGGTATTGCTGCCGTCTACTGTATTCACCAGCGCATAGGCAATGAGATGCGGAAGATGACTTACCGCCGCATAAATGTCATCATGCAGCATGGGGTCCATTATTTCAACATTTCCGCCGAATAATTCCCAGATAGAAATGATTTTGCGGACTGCCTTATCGTCTGAACGGGATGTAGGAGTAACGATACACTGCGCCCCCTCGAAAAGGTCTGCCCGGGCATGTGCAATCCCTGACCTGTCACTTCCTGCGATGGGATGGGAGCCGACATAATGCACACCTTCTGGCATCAAGGCTTCCAGCTCAGGGACAAGCGGGCCTTTTATACTTCCCACATCAGTAACAAGAGTGTTTACCTTTAAAGCACCCCTCACCTCATTCAGGAGTTTCTTGAATAAGCCGACAGGGGTCGATAATATAACAAGATCCGCATGTTCGCAAGCCTTTGCTATTTCAAGGGTGTATTCGTCTATTATTCCACGTTCCTTTGCCTGACTTAAATTTGCCTCTGTCCTGCCATAGCCGCAGACTGTTCCGCAAAGACCCCGGCCCTTGAGGGCAAGAGCGCATGAAGCTCCGATCAATCCGACACCGACAATCGTTACTTGATTGAAAAATGGCTCACTCATTGTTCTATATTATACCTTAAATGAAAAAGCCTTCTTGTGGTAAAATTCAAGGCAGTGGTAAACTAATCCTATGTCTTTTCCTATTCTTGTTCGCGGTGTTAATTGGATAGGCGATGCCGTTATGACCATGCCTGCTTTGCGTGCATTGAGAAAGGCATATCCTGGCGCAACAATAAGCCTGCTTGTAAAACCTGCTGTTATACCGGTCTTTGAAAACAATTCCGATATTGACGATATCATCGAGTATGACGGGAAATTTAAAGGCTTTATGGGGAAACTCAGGCTTGCGTGGT
>JBEKJD010000070.1:0-11737 GCA_050011415.1 Dissulfurispiraceae bacterium
TATATAATAAATTAATTTTTTGTTATTGTCAACGATTATCATTTCATATCGATTTTCATTTGAGGCAACATGGATTTATCAGTAAAAAATTCTTCAGCACTAAGCCATGTTCACTGTAGCAGAATTGTAGCAGAAAATATCCGAAAGGACGGAAAGTACCGGAAAACCCGTAAATTATGCAATGTCAAATCGTCCCTTAAAATCAGAATATTGCGCCCGAACCATTGACAGAAGCCGTTTCACAAAAAATGGCCTAATTCCGCTCTCAAGGCTAAAACACGGGTTCGAATCCCGTTGGGACCACCAATTTTATAGTATCAGATCAAAAAGTTATGCTGACGAAGCCCCAGCAGTCTTCTCCTTTTTTACCCGCTCATGAAGCCATATTTTTATTAACGCCCCTCTGTCAACGCCTATCTCCCTGCGTATATCATCAATATCTTTAACCAGAGATTCGGCTACATCGAGAGTGATGCGAACCTTTTTTGCATGGTGAATAACCGTGGCCATAGACATATCCACAAGATCGTGAATGTCCTCACCTTTATCAAAACGCTCGTCGAATTCCCGTGTATTTTTAGCCAATTTTTTCTTTGTCATATAATGCCGCCTCCTTTTCCCTTGAACGCCTCACCGAAATAATACGGGTTTTCCCGCCTCTCATGGTGTACACCGCTGTCCAGTGCTTATTGTCAAGTTTGCCGATTGTAATGCGCCGGTCCTCCACAGGATAAGGGGCATGGATTTCGATCCTATTTTCATCAAGCCATAGGTCTTTTGCAGTCGTAAAGTCGATGCCGTGCTTGATCCTGTTTGCGTCGCTCTTATCCCGGTCCCATTCAAACTTCATATTTTATTATACATTTAGTGTACAAATTTGCAACATGCCGCAATTTTGCTGCAATGCTATGTAGCAAAATATCTGTCTTAGCCATGCAAAAAGGCTAATTTTGTTTTTCGGTTTTTTTTCGGTGTAGCAGATTTGTAGCAGAAAATATCCGAAAAGACAGAATATAGCGGAGTTTAATCAGTAATTGATAATACGGCGGTTCCCAATTTATGTGAATCCGTCATGGCTGAAGGATGAGCCATTCGACTGATTGACCATTGAGAGGCAATAGGGTATATTTAAGGAAAACAAGAGGTGACTCTATGGTAAAACGAACCGCTTTAATGATTCTCTGTGCATTCGTGTTAATTTTTTCGGGCTGCCAAAAAAAAGTTGAGGAGGGAATGCAAGGGATTCAAAAGGCTAAAGACGTGAAAGAACAGGTTGAAAGCAAAATGAAGGAAGTTCAACAAAGCGATAAAGAAGCTCTGGAAAAAGGTGAAAAACAATCCGGAGAACCTGAAAAGTCCGGAAATTCCAAGTAAGCTGCAGGTTCTACTGCAAAACGCCGTAGAAGGTCGCATCAGGAGAAGGAACAGATGTCCATATGGAAAGGCAAAGTGACGGTTGAAGACGTCAACAAGAGATCCGAAAATACGTTGATTCAGAATCTTGGGATTGAATTCACTGAAATCGGAGATGATTATCTTAAAGGCATGATGCCTGTTGACCACAGGACAGTTCAACCTGCCGGTATACTTCACGGTGGCGCGTCTTTGGCATTGGCCGAATCCCTGGGAAGCGTTGCCGGGTTCATGTGTATCGACAGGGAAAAACAATACTGTGTCGGGATGGAGATCAATGCAAACCATATCAGACCCGTACGGTCAGGTCGTGTCTATGGAGTTGTGAAGCCCATCCACATCGGCAGGAAGACCCATGTATGGGAAATATCCATAAGTAACCAGAATGGCAAACTGGTCTGCGTGTCAAGGATCACATTGGCAATCCTGAATAAAGACGAAAAGATATGCTGAGGGAGATGCAAGCCTGTATGCATGCCTGGCCCCTCCGGGGCCAGGCATGCATTTTTTGGGACGATATTTTCTAAGTAATTTTTGCAGTAATACTGAATTTCAGATCATTCATTTGAGAAGCCATTTTCTTGTGTTTCTTCTCATCTTCCAATATGAGTTTCAGCATTTGTGTAATGATGGGGTCATGGCTCAACTCAAGCGCCATGGAGGCGGTCTCGATTGATTTTTGCTCAAGGTCAATATGCTTGTTCAGGAGAGATGAAATGCTTGCGAGATCATCGGGGGAAAGAACAAACCCCGTCTTCGTCATCCCCTCAATTATCAATTGCAGAATTGCTTTGTGTTTTTCCGAGTCATTCCTGATTGCAGCAGTTAAAGTCGCAATGATCGGATTCTTCGCCTTGTTGATGATTGCAACGCAGCTTCTGATCGTCTGTTCCTCAATAGTTATCCATTTCCGAAGCAATTTCAGCATTTCCTTATCTGTTGAAGCCCTCTCTCCAGCACTCATTCTCTTCACTGTCATAATGCCTCCTTATAAATTATTAATGCTCTGACAACCATGATGCAACTTGTCTGTAATCTTCAGCCCCATGGGATTTAGGGGCAGTAAGTATCACCGGCTGTCCGCGACCTGGAGCTTCTGCCAGAGAAGCGTTTTCCCGGACGATCGGTGAGACTTTCCCAGGGAAAAGCTTTTCAAACTGTTCCATGATCGCCTGATGAACTCTGCGCCTCGGGTGGGCCCGGCAGGGTATCACAGCCCTTATTGCAATGCCGGAGTGATCATTCCCCACAGATTCAACGGTGTTCACCATCTGGTTAAGACCGCTCATCGCCAAATAGTTTGCTTCAACAGGGATAATGACATGATTGCTTGCCCACAAAGCAGCCATGGTGAGAATCCCCAGACTGGGAGGGCAATCTATAATTACATTTTCCCAATCCTGCATTTGTTTCAGGCAGCGGACCAGCAGTCCCTTGCCTATTGACCCGGAGAATCTCTGTCTTGCATCCGCCAGATGAGGCCCGGCAGGAACCAGGTCCACGCCTTCGGCATTGGTGCTCACTACAGGTAATGCTATGGTCTTCTGTAATGCCTGAAGGATCTCGTCTCCGTCATTCTCTATGCCGAAAGACATGCTTGCACTTCCCTGGGGGTCGAGATCAACCAGAAGGACCTTTTGCCCCATCTCTCCCCAACATGCAGCAATGTTGACTGCCGAGGTAGTCTTCCCGACTCCACCCTTATGGTTTGCTACCGAGACTATCTGCATGGACCCTTTTCTCTCCGTTGCGACATCACCGTTTGACTAATGGGACGTACCTGCTTTTCCCTTTTAGTGATGACACATAAGAAGGCCTTATGATTCTCCCCTGAATGATCTCCTCAATTCTGTGCGCGGACCAGCCGGCTACCCTCGACATTGCAAATATCGGAGTGAAAAGCTCTTTCGGTATGCCGATGCACTGATAGACAAAGCCGGAGTAGAAGTCAACATTTGTACAAACAACTTTACCTTTTTTCTCCTTCACAAGCCTGGGGGCCAACTGTGCAATTTTTCTGTAAAGTGCCAGCTCTCTTTCCCGCCCAGCCATCTTTGCAAGTTCTCCGGCACATTTTTCCAGATATACTGCCCGGGGGTCTGATACAGTGTAGACAGCGTGGCCCAACCCGTAGATCTTGCCCGTTTTATCTCCCGCTTTTTTATCGAGGATCATTTCGAGGTAATCCGCAACGTCCCGGTCGCTTTCCCAGTGGCCGACTTTTCTTTTTATGTCATCGATCATCCTTATGACAGCCTCGTTTGCGCCGCCGTGAAGATGGCCTGAAAGAGAGCCGATTCCCGCACAAAGCGCCATGTAGGTGTTGGCTCCTGAGGATGAAACGCACCGCGTTGAAAAGGTCGAGTTATTCCCACCGCCGTGCTCTGCGTGAAATATCAGCATAGTGTCAAACAACTGTGCGGTAAATTCGTCCGGCGCCTTGCCGGAGAGCAGGCAGAGAAAATTTTCCGCCGTGCTGAGGTTCTGATCCGGCTCCAATAGTTTTTTAATACTTCTTTTCTTCATCAGAGTTTTCTGGTAGTTGTAAGCTATGATGGTAGGGAACTTGGCTATTAGATCAATGCACTGCCGCGTTACATCTTTCATGTCCACTGAGTTCGATTGTCTGTCGAAACCATGCATTGATGACACGATAGTGTGCAGAGAACCCATCTGGTCGTCGTGCTGCGGCATGCTTAATATCATGTCTTTAACTTCTTTCGGAAGCGACCGCCTTTTGCCAAGCTCCTGTGAAAAACTTTTCAAGTCTGATTCACAAGGCAGTTCACCGGTCAGAAGGAGGTAAACGGTCTCCTCGAATCCAAACCTGCCTTCCCCTTCCTTTCCAGCCACCAAATCCTCGACATCGTAGCCGCAGTAGAAAAGCTTTCCAGGTATCGGATTGACTTTTTCCGTGCCGTCGCCGCTTATAACTTTCTCGGACCCTATCACCTGACCCTTGCTGGTGATGCCGACAAAAACTCCTGTGCCGTCCTCATTTCTCAGACCCGGCTTTATGTTTTTTTCTTTTACAACCCTGGGGTCAAGCCTGTCATGTCTCAAAGCCAGCTCTTCCACTTTTTTCAGTACATTGTCCACAATACAATACCTCTTTAACAGTTCGTTTAATCTGAAGGTTTATTATAAATGCAAAAGACCGCAAACTACAAGGATATATAGAAAAAAGTAGCGGGTCAGTTTGTTTTTGCGTTGATCCGGAGTAAAAACAAACTGACCCGCTATACAGAAAAAGGTCCCGCAACAAAAAAAGTCGGGCTTTTGAAAACCGCTGCTTTGACACAGGGGTTTTACTTCGGCATATCTGAAAGCAGATCCATAACCTTCTTCGCTGCCGCGCCCAGCTTGTGTGTATAAGCCATCATGGTATTGCCCATCTTGACACCTTTTTCGTGCATTTCTTTCATCGCATTACCTTTCATGACTTCAGTCAAAAGCTTATCAGAATCGGACATCATCATTTTACCGTGCTCTACCGAACCCTTATCGATACCCTTTGCCATGCCCATCTCTCCAAGCATTACCAGATTCGACCCTTCCGCAGCCATATTCACAGCATGGTTAATCAGGATATGCATGTGGTGCATGGCCATCATATCTCCGGCCATATCGCCTTCCATGCTCATGTCTTTGACCGTATTAATGTACTCCAGCATGGCAGCGCCCAGTTCGTGGGTGTATTTCATAAGCGGGTCATCGCCATGCCCGGCATTGTGCATGCTTTTCATCTCAGTGCCGCCCAAAGTGTCTTCTATCATTCCCTTTCCGCCGGTAATCATCTCATTGCCGTGGTCCAGAGTCATCTGGTCAAGCGACGGAGCCATTTTCATCTCGGCAAGCATAACCAGGTTTGCCCCTTCCGTGACCATCGAAAGGCCGTGGTCCATCATTATATGCATATGGTGCATTCCCATATCCGCACCCTTTCCGTGGTGCATGTGTTTCATTTCATGAGCGTTCGCTGACCCGGAAATCACAAAAAAAAGGGCAAAAATCAAAACAAAAGCTCCGCCACAAAACTGCATTCTTTTCTTCATACTTTCAGCCTCCTAAAAAAATATTCTTAATCATAAAAAAATTGTATCATAATATTTCAGTCTGTCAACAAGCGTGCATACGGAGCGTTTTGTATGTCATAATAATAAAAACGGCTCATTCAGAGCCTTTTGCACTGAAACCATGTGCGACAACAGGAGTGGATGGTATGCCGAAAGAAACAAGCGGGTTGGTTCGGGGAGGTTTCAGCGGATATTTGAAGTCGTTGTTGTGTGCTTTCTCTTTTGTCCTGATCTTCGGTTTGTTTTGCGGATGTTCCGACCAAAAGGTGATTCTGAGGACCGGTCAGACTGCCCCGGCCTTTTCATTAGCGGATATTAACGGAAAGACATTGAGATTCCCCGAAGACCTGAAGGGCAAAGTAGTCGCCATGCGTTTCTGGGCCGACTGGTGCAAGTCCTGCGCCGAGGAAATGCCAGTAATAGAAAAGACATACAATAAATACAAGGACAAGGGGCTGGTCATTCTTGCGGTTAATATAGGACAGGAAAAGGACCGAGTAGTGAAGTTCGTTGACGGGATCAAAATCACATATCCCGTGCTCCTCGATCCCGGCGCCGTGGTCACAAAACGGTATGGCGTTACCGGCTTGCCGATAACTTTTATAATTGACCGCAACGGTATTATAAAGCAGAAGATACTGGGTGAAGCCGGTCAGAAGGTATTTGAGGATATCGTGCAGGAACAGTTAAATGCGAATTAGGAATTACGAATTAAGAATTACGAATTGTGGAAAAAGATACATAGCTATCCTTAATTCCTAATTCTTAATTCTTAATTCTTAATTAAAAGAGGTATTATGTTTTTCAGCCGCCTGGTCCCAATCTTATGTCTTGTTGTTCTCGCTGCATCTCCGGCAGCTGCCGAAAGAAAGCCGGTTACGCCCACGGAAAATGACAAATGCCCGGTATGCGGCATGTTCGTGGCAAAGTACCCTGACATGCTGGCGGAGATAATTTTCAGGGACGGCACATATGCGGTATTCGACGGTCCAAAGGACATGTTCAGGTATTACCTGAATATGAAGAAGTACAATCATTTAAAAAACATCAACGACATTGATTCCATCTATGTGCACGAATATTACAACCTTACCTTTATTGACGGACGCAAAGCATATTATGTCGCGGGCAGCGATGTCAACGGTCCAATGGGCAGGGAACTGATACCGTTCCTTAAAGAGGAAGACGCTTCCGCGTTCAGGAAAGACCACAAAGGTAAGATATTGAGATTCGGGGATATAACTGAAGCGGTCTTGAAAACACTTGAATAGCGGATGAGAAAATCGAGTATATATTTCATCTATCTTGCGGTGAACCTTGCACTGGTATTCTTATTGTCCGTCCATGCACTCATCGCTGTAAAAGATGCCGCCTACGGGCTTGGCTTAAAAGCGGAAATGGTGAAGAAACTGGAGCTTACAGACCTTTGTCTCTTTACTGAGGCAAGGTATACGAGGCACCTTTCGCAAAGCGATTTTAATACCCCGTTTCAGGACCACCCGATCTCTTTTGAACACTTTCCGTCAGGCTCCATTGTGGAACCGCCGCCACACTTGCGAATGAAGAAAGACACTTTATAAAGTGGAAGGGTCTTAAAAGATGAAATGGCTTGAAAAACAGCGGTACATTATAGACTTCACCCTCTCCTCACTGCTGAGGAGAAAAACCAAGAACATAGCGCTGACTCTTGTCTATACGCTGGTAGTCTTCGTGCTGGCGTCCGTCATGTTTTTTGCCGAGGCAATAAAGAAGGAGGCTTCCATAATACTCAGGGATTCTCCTGAGATAATTGTTCAACGGTTGGCAGCCGGCAGGCAGGAACTGGTGCCTATGGGATATATCGAAGGTATAAAAAAAATAAGGGGAGTGCAATCTGTAAGGGGAAGGCTATGGGGGTATTACTTCGAACCCCTGGCCGGCTCTAATTTCACCCTGATGGTGCAGGAAGGCGGCGCTGAAAAGGGCAAGATCGTGGTCGGCAAAGGCATCCTCAGGAGCATGCGCGCATCCGAAGGCGACATCCTTTCGCTGAAAAGCTACAAGGGGGACTGGGTTGTCCTGAGGATAATGGGGGCGCTGTCGTCTGATTCCGAGTTGGTATCCTCTGACCTGATACTGATTTCCGAAGAGGACTTCAGGAGCGTGTTTGACATATCGAAGGGGTACGTCACCGACCTTACTCTCCAGGTCCGCAACCCCAGAGAGCTTCCTAACATAGCCCAGAAAATAAAGGACCTTTATCCGGACACGAGACCCATAGTCAGGGACGATATACTGAGGACATATAATTCTATTTTCAACTGGCGAAGCGGCATCCTGCTTGTTATAATGGCCGCCGCGGGCCTGGCGTTTATCATATTTGCGTGGGACAAGGCTTCCGGACTAAGCGCTGAGGAGAAGAAGGAGATCGGGATCCTGAAGGCCATCGGCTGGGAGACGTCTGATGTGATACTGATGAAGTTCTGGGAGGGGACGGTCATTTCCCTTTCATCTTTCCTTGCAGGGATAATCCTTGCTTATTTCCACGTGTTCTTCACATCTTCAACCCTTTTCGGGCCGGTGCTCAAAGGGTGGTCAGTTCTTTACCCCAACTTCAGGCTTACACCATTTATAGACGAGGCGCAGGTGACAACCCTTTTTTTCCTGACGGTCCTGCCTTACACTGTTGCGACTATCGTTCCGTCATGGAGGGCCGCATCCGTTGACCCGGATTCGGTAATGAGGTGATAGAGCTTTCTGCTATAAGGAAGGTCTTTAACAGCGGCAGGCCTAACGAGTTTACCGCGGTCGACGGGGTGACACTGTCAATTGATTCCCGCAAGATTACGGTCCTCAAGGGGCCGAGCGGGTCGGGCAAGACCACTCTGCTGGGTATTATAGGTTGTATGGCGAGACCCACTTCAGGAAGGATACAACTGACCGGCCCGCTGACACAGGCCGTGACTTTTTCCGTCAAAGGCGCCGCTGCGGAAGTGACCAGCCTGCCTGAGAGGTTCCTGACCGAGATAAGGAGGCGGGCCTTCGGCTTCATCTTCCAACAGTTCAACCTCATCAAAGGCATAACAGTCCTGGAAAATGTCATGCTCCCCGCATATCCCATGGGAGAGGACTTTAAGCTGCTCAGGGAGCGCGCATCAAGGATATTAAGCGATCTCAACCTCTCCGGAAAGGTGTTCTCAAAGGTGGAATGGCTCTCCGGCGGGGAGGCGCAGAGGGTAGGCATAGCCAGGGCGCTCATAAACGACCCCGCAGTAATAATTGCCGACGAGCCCACTGCCCACC
Organism: Dissulfurispiraceae bacterium; assembly: GCA_050011415.1. GTDB lineage: Bacteria > Nitrospirota > Thermodesulfovibrionia > Thermodesulfovibrionales > Dissulfurispiraceae > JADFXI01. The sequence goes on from JBEKJD010000070.1 coordinate 8,772, forward strand.
TGGACACCAAACTATCCGGTGAGTTCATGGGAATCGTGGAAAGGTTGAAGAACGAGGGTAAAACAGTTATCATTGCCAGTCATGACCCCATTGTCTTCGATGCCCCCATCATAGACCGGATAGTGGAGATGAGGGACGGAAGGCTGAGTGGGGGGCCTCAACAACAATGATCCTGCATCCTTCCATCATCGCCCTCTTCCTGTCTTCCGTTCTTATAAGCGTGCTCCTGCTATACTCGTCTTACTACGGCATACTGATACTGAGGAAGTGGGACATAAAGAGCGGCAGCGAACTGCAACTGGACCTCGAAAGGAGAACGTATCTCATCTCCACCATCCTCACCTATGTTTTCGGTTTTCAACTCATCTCGCTCTTCCTTTTTGTTTATACCGCTGACATCCTGCACCCCCTCTTTGTCGGGGCCATGTGCGCTTCAGGTACGCTGACTGTCAACTCCTACGGCTATCCCACGCTTATACTCAAGGCATTCAACTTCATAATCGCCGGGCTCTGGCTCGTACTGAACCATACTGACAACAGGGCTTACGACTATCCGCTTATCAAAAGCAAGTACAAGTTCCTTATTGTTATAGCGCCGTTAGTAGTTGCCGAGACCTTTTTGCAGACCAAATATTTCCTGGGTCTGAAGCCCGACGTCATTACCTCGTGCTGCAGTACCCTCTTCACGAGCGAGTCAACCAGCGTTGCCTCTGATTTAGCCTCGGTGCCCAGCATCCCCGGCAAGATCGCCTTTTATACGGTTATGGCGTTGACCCTTGCATCCGGTGCATACTTTTACCTGAAGGGCCGTGGAGGATACGTATTTTCCGCCCTTTGCGGTATATCTTTTATTATGGCCATAATCTCCATAATATCCTTCTTCTCGCTCTATTACTACGAGCTTCCGTCCCTTCATTGCCCGTTCAATATACTGCATAAGGAATACTCCTACGCCGGTTACCCGCTGTATATGTGTATTTTCGGGGGGGCAGTTGCCGGTATGGGCACCGGCGTCCTGATGCCGTTCAGGAAGGCGACCAGCCTGATGGAAATAATCCCCGTCATACAGAAAAAGCTTATTGTAATTGCGCTTGTCTGCTTCCTGATCTTCACCGTAATGGTGACGTACAGGATGCTTTCCACGCCGTTTAAGCTCGAAGGGTATTAATTCTTCCTGACTCCTGCTTCCTCCCATGGCCTGTTATCCTGCAATTCAGACAGTAGATGAATCTCTTTCGCTCGCTCCGTTTTGACAGTTCTACGGCTCGACTCGCTACAGTCGCAAAATTCCCTTCGGTCAGTTTCGCTCCTGTTTCACGCTCGCTCGCCAAGAACTGTTTCCAAAACTCCGCTAATGCTTCAGAGATTCGTCTACTGTCTGAATTGCAGGTCTGTTATTTTTTTGCTTGACAAGTTTTCATATAATCGTATATAAATATGTTTATGCGTGAAGTGCTGGACCTTATCAAACTGCTTTCAGACCAGTCGCGGCTCAGAATACTGCTGTTGCTGACTAAAAAGGAACTTTGCGTATGCCAGATAATGGGGGTGCTTAACATGTCTCAGCCCCTTGTATCAAGAAACCTTTCCCTTCTGCTGAAAGCCGGCTTTCTAAAAGACAGGAGGGATGGGAAGCTCATGTTCTACAAAATAAAAAAAGTGCTGCCCGGAAAACACCAGCAATTTCTTGCCTTATTGCACGAACTGCTTAAAGATGATACAACTTTAAAAAAAGACCTCCGTTCGCTTGGGGAGTGCACTGAATTCCAGAAGCAGACCGGCAGATGCGACATGGAAACATTAAAGGCGTTCATGCGTTATAAAAAGCGGAAATCAGCAGACAGAAATAAAAAGGAGAGGGAAAAATGAAATGCAAGCCTGATACTGTTCAGGGAAGGCTGTTCTCCTTCAGTCTTTTCCTGCTTACTACTTATTGCTTACTACTTACTGCTTTCCCGTCTTCTGCAGCAGCCGGCAGCGCGGCCCCGCTGCTTTCTCTTACCGATGCTGTCAGAAACGCCCTGGAAAACAACTATGAGATACGGGCATTTAATAATGCACTTGCCGTATCTAACGAGGACATCGGAGTGGCACGGAGTTTCCTTTTACCCAGGCTCAACTTTGAAGAGCGCTTTATGAGCACTACCAATCCAACCTATGCTTTTATGGCAAAACTCAATCAGGAACGATTTTCGCAGACTGATTTCGCTGTTAATTCACTGAACAACCCCTCATCCATCAACGATTTCCAGACATCCCTCTCTTTCGAACAGCCGCTCTTTGCAAAGAAGGCGTATGTAGGGCTGGAAATGGCAAGGCTGGAGCATACTGCCAAGGACAGTGAATTTATGAGAAAAAGAGAGGAGATCGCATTTAAAGTAACGCAGGCATATTTTACGGTAGTGAAGGCCAAAGAACAGATATCAATGACTGAGAAAACACTGGAAGACACCCGCGAACACCTCCGCATTGCAGAATTGCGCCTTAAGTCAGGACTCGGACTGTTCTCCGATACGCTCAGGGCATCAACAGCAGTCATTGAAGCTGAGCAGCAATTAACGAGCGTGCGGAAAAACCTTGCCATTGCCGGGAGATATATCTCTCTCCTGCTGGGCCTGCAGGAGACTGTCGATATTGCGGGAGTGTATCCTGAAATCCCAGTCAGGGATATGGAATATTATAAAAATGCAGCGCTCTCAAGGAGAGATATCAGGTCCCTTGAAGCAACGCATGAGAATGCAAAAAAAAGCATTGCCCTTTCAGAAGCGGCTTACTGGCCCACTGCCGGGGTGGGCGGCTCTTATCAATTAAATGACCACCGCTATCCCGTCGGTTCCGAAGGCAGCAGCTGGTTGCTGACTGCATTCCTCAGATGGGAGCTTTTTGACGGCGCTAAACGTGAGCACGAACGTTCGCAGGCCCGATACAGAACGGCTGAAGCAGAGGAGCGCCTGAAAGGACTCATA
>JBEKJD010000071.1:0-11730 GCA_050011415.1 Dissulfurispiraceae bacterium
AGTTTCCGCCTGAAGATTATATAGAGCAGATGAAGGAATTAAATCAGGTGATTGAGAATTTATTTCATACAACAGCCTGATCAAGTATATGAGTATATGGGTAAAATCCGCTGTAATTCTCCGGAAGGACCGGAGAATCCAGTTCAGTCCGTGATTTGTCCCATATGCTCATATACTTTTTTTTTCGCTAAAGATTAACCTGAATATACCGATAAAATATTAAGTGAGTTGATTGTCTCTTATTCAGCTGCTCATTTTCTCTTTACTCTTATTCTTGTTTGGAGGAACTGGTATGTCAACGAGTCCGGTAAATGTGTCAGGCCTTTTACAGGCTTTTGGTCTGAATAGTGGATCGAATATTGACGTAAACACCATTGTCAGCGAGCTTATGCAAGTTGACGAACAGCCTCTGACCAATTTAATGCAAACGGTAACAAATTATCAGACGGACATAAGCGCCTATGGAACTATACTTTCAAATCTTTCCAGCCTTCAGAGTTCTGTAAAAGCAATGCAAAACGGCACTGTCGGCCTGGCGGCGACTCCGTCAGATCCATCTTATTTCACTGCTACCGTATCGAGCGGCGAAAGTGCCACGGCAGGCACAACTGCAATAGATATCCAACATCTTGCTACGGCCCAAAGCATTTATTCTACGGCGGTATTCACCACGGCGAGTAGTCCTGTCGCAGTTTTGTCTCCTGGTGGAAAACAACAATTGGAGATACAGGATGGTTCTAATGCACCTGTTACGATTACTGTGAATGGCAATAACAATACCCTTTCGGGAATAGCCGGCGCTATCAACTCTTCTAAGGCAGGCGTCACTGCATCAGTGCTTGAGGTGTCGGCCAACGATTATAAGCTGGTACTGACTTCAAGTGCTACCGGCAGCTCCAACACAATTACCGTCAAGGTCGATGAGTCCGGCAACAACTTTGTAGGGTGGTCTGAGTCAGGCGTCAATACGGACATGACTGGCCTCTCACAACTTGCCTATGATACAGCTAACCATGTAAATAACATGACGCAAAGTGTTGGAGCCGCTGACGCCGCGTTGAGCGTAAACGGAATACTGATTACGAGGCCGAGCAATACTGTCACTAATGCAGTGCCGGGGGTTACTTTAAACCTTCTTCAAGCCAATGATCCTTCTGGTAGCGATACCTCGCCGTTAAGTCTTAATTTAACTGCCAGCAGCGATTCGCTTGCGAGCGAATTGAATTCATTTGTCTCGGCATACAATACAGCTCTGAGCACAATAAATACTTACTATCAGCCGAAGTCTCAGAATTCTACGTCATCTTCGTCACAGCAGGGACTTTTGAGTGGTGATGACATCTTGCTCACGTTGCGGAATACATTGATGAATGTGACAACGAATATATATGGCTCCGAAGCAAACCTGGGAAATAACAGTCTTGCTTATATAGGAGTTACACATGACAGCAACGGCGTCCTCCAGTTCGATCCATCAAAGTTGAGCGCTGCATATCAGACAGATTCGGCCAATATAACGACGATGGTAAACAATATGGCGAATTCGTTTGGATCAGCCCTCTATAATTTTATAAATACAACAATTCCTTCAGAACAAAATGGTTTTCAGACTCAGGTAACTTCTCTGCAAAACCAGGAAAATGTTCTCGCGGAACAGCTTTCTTATGAACAGACGACCCTTACAACCGAGTACACCGCCCTTTCCAACCTTGTCACGAGCGACAACAGTATCAGCAATTATTTAACAGAACAAACTGACCTTCAGGATAAACAAAACTCGGGTGGCGCCTGATGGTAAACACGGCATATGCGCTTAATTCCTACACACAATCGAGAGTCATGGGCGGCAGCCCTGTTGAAATGATTATAATGCTTTACGATGGGGCTATTGAGTTCCTTAATAAGGCTGCCAAAGGGATCACTATAAGCAATCTGCAGATAAAGCTTAAATACATTGATAGAACGCTGGCAATTCTCCAGGAGCTCGACAGGAGTCTGAATTTTGAGGCAGGAGGAGAAGTGGCCCTCAGGTTGCACGACCTTTATTGTTATATGATGACAGAGCTTGTAATGGCAAATTTCAAGAATGACAGCGACAAGCTGATCCACATTTGCGGATTACTGAGAACTCTGCGTGAAGGCTGGGACGAGATAAAAACACATCAAATGTAGCAGGCAACAATCCCCGCTGTTTGTCCATCCAGTAAACAACTTCTCTGCATACCCATCGTTATTGCCTCGAAAGCAGCTCCGTGATCTGTCACTCCGGTGCTTAAGAGCACCTGCCTAAGGCGCCTACTTCTGGTGCTTCAAGCACCTACTGTTGGTACTGTTGCTTGTCCGGAGTCTATCAGTAGCGGCAAAGATTCCAGACAAGCTGGAATGACAAACCCTGCTTTAATGCTCCTGTTTTTTGTGGTTGCATATAAAAATTATTTAAAATATTATATAATTCATGCAGTAATCAGTTATTATTAATTTAAAATCGAAGAGGAAAGTATTAGGTTATGGACATAGCGGCTTTAATAGGGATTGTTCTTGGTATAGGCGCTATAATCGGCGGCAATATGGTTGAGGGCGGCAATACCGCCCATCTGGTGCAGGTCGCCGCAGCGGTCATAGTTTTCGGCGGTACCCTGGGCGCCACCCTGCTGAGCTTTTCCATCAGGGACATGTTTAATGCGGTAAAAGCATTGGGCATGGTCTTCGGCCGCAGGTCTTCGTCACCGGGTGAAATTATAGAGGACATCCTCGGCCTTCTGGTCAAGGCGAGGAAGATGGGACTGCTGGCCCTGGAGACACAGATTAAAACTATCGATAATCCGTTCCTGGCAAAGGGATTAAACCTTGTCATCGACGGGATACCCCCTGCGATGATCAAGGAAATACTTTCCCAGGAGATTTTTACTTATGAGGACACATACAGGAGGGCCTCAAAAGTGTTTGAGTCAGCCGGCGGATATGCGCCGACCATCGGGATACTCGGCGCTGTACTCGGTCTTATTCAGGTCATGCGGAATGTCACCGAACCGTCTAAAATAGGCGGCGGCATTGCCGTAGCTTTTGTTGCAACCATATATGGCGTGGGGTCCGCGAACCTCGTTTTCCTGCCTTTGGGGAAAAAAATCATGAACAGGCTTAAAGAGGAGATATTTATAAAAGAACTTATCATAGAGGGTGTTCTTGGAGTGGAAAGCGGCGTCAACCCTTACTTTCTCAAGGCCCGCTTGAATGCATATCTGGCAGAGCATGATAAATCGTGAGAAAATGGTATATGACGCTGTCGTAGAAAGGCTGAAAAAATATCTTTTCGTCATTCCCGTGCTTAAGAGCACCTACTGTTTGGTGAAAACGGGAATCCAGTCTTTCCGGGTAGTTGCTTACGCTCTGGATACCCGCCTTCGCGGGTATGACGACTTTTTATGAGGCTGTCGTATATGATTTTACGCGTGACGCACGACAGGGGGTTGGGATGAGAACCAGACGCAGCGATGAGGAAGAGCACGAAAACTCTGATCGTTGGCTAATATCTTATGCTGATTTTATTACATTACTGTTCACGTTTTTTGCGGCGCTCTATGCGTTGTCATCGATAGACAGAGGAAAGATGGAGCAATTTTCTGGTTCTTTAAACCAGACATTCAAGGTAATTGAAAAGCCTATTCCTCTGATTGATACCAACAAATCCGCGCTGATGCAAGATATAAAGAAAGCAACATCAGATATAGCAGGTGTCAGCGTAAGGACTGAACCGAGGGGAGTCGTGGTGACGTTTTCAGATGCCGTGCTTTTTGGCTCCGGGTCGGCAGACATCAAACCTGAAATCCATGCAGTGCTCGAAAAGTTTTCCAAATTGCTGTTGACAGCGCCCGGAAAGGTCACTATCGAGGGGCACACCGATAACGTCCCAATTTCAAGTCCCAAATATTCATCAAACTGGGAGTTGTCCACGGCCAGGGCCGCAAGCATGGTCCATTTTTTTATCGAAAAGGGGCTTGATCCCACTAAATTTGCCATTGCCGGATATGCTGAATTCAGGCCTTTGGAGAGCAATGCCACTGAAGAGGGCAGGCAGAAGAACAGGCGGGTAGAAGTGGTAATAAGTCAGTGAAAAAACAGGTTAAGGTTAAGGTTTAGCTTATAGCAAACAAAGGAAATCTTAATCTCAACCTTAACCTGTTTTTTTGGGGGTGTTATAATGGCGCATGAAGAACAATTTTCAAAAATGAGAGAGTTCTCAAGGGTTGATTCGTATATTCCTTTGCAGGTACGGCTTGTGCCTGCGGATGAGCGTGAGACCATAAGGTCAAGGACTTCGGGCCAAACCGCTTCCATCGAGACGCGCGACCTGCCTGACTTGCAGGACAAATTCCTTAACGACTGGGTCAAGTTGCTCAACTCAAAGCTGGATGCTATTGTGAACATGCTTGTTTTGCAGAGAGAAGGGTTTAGTTCCATGCCTGTGACCCGTGTGAATATAAGCGGGGGAGGGCTCGGCTTCCTGTCAAAAGACAGGTATAACGTGGGCAATATTATTGAAGCCAAGCTGGTTTTGCCGATGATGCCGCCTGTCGCACTTTTTGTTTACGGTGAAGTCGTCAAGGTCGACCAGCTGACGAATGCCTACTCGATCGCCACAAAATTCATTGCCATGGATGAGGATGTCAGGGATGAAGTTGTAAAGTACGTTTTCAGAAGACAGCGGGAGATACTGAGAGAGCAAAGGAGATGAACAATTAATTTATGCTTGCTATAATCGGCGCAGCTATTGTTACTGTTTGTGTTTTCGGGGGCTTTTTAATTGAGAAAGGGAACCTCAGCGTCATTATTCAGCCGGTTGAGGTGCTTATAATATTCGGCGCTGCAATAGGCGGTTTTATCATCGCCTCTCCCATGAAAGTGATCAAAGCTGTTCTCGGCGGCGTTATGGGTATACTTGGCGGTAAATCATACTCCAAGGCCGAGTACATAGAAGTGCTGTTGCTTTTAAGTGAGATATTCAGCAAAATAAGAAAAGAGGGGCTTGTTTCGATAGAGGCTGATGTCGATAACCCCAAAGAAAGCAAGATCTTCAGCAATTACTCTAAATTCCTCAAGAACCATCATGCTGTTGCATTGGTTACCGATACTCTGCGGACTGTAATGACCACAAGTATTGCGCCTCATGAACTCGAAGCGCTGCTCGATACCGAGCTTGAGGAGCACTTTGAAGAATCGATGATCCCATCCAAAAGTATCGGCACCATTGCGGACTCTCTGCCCGGCCTCGGCATCGTTGCAGCGGTCCTCGGAGTTGTTTTGACAATGGGTAAAATAAGCGAACCGCCTGAAGTTATCGGGCACAGCGTTGCCACGGCGCTGGTGGGCACGTTTCTTGGCGTATTGCTGTGTTATGGTTTTGTCGGACCGGCGGCAAAAAATCTTGAGTTTGGAGCCATTGAAGAAAGGGATTTCCTGAATGTATTAAAAGTGGCCCTTGTCGGTTTTGTAGGAGGAGCAGCGCCTCAAATTGCTGTTGAATTCGGCAGAAGGGTAATCCCTGCCAATGTGAAACCAACGTTCGTGGAAGTAGAGGAAAAGATCAGAGAACTGAAAAAATAAAAACCAGGTAATGGGTCATAGGTTATGGGCAATGGGAAAAGAAAGAAAAATCTTCCACTACCTATAACCCATTACCTATTGCCTATCACCTATTTTTTATGGCAGATAAATCCAAGACAATAATAGTCAGAAAGGTCAAGAAGGGGCATGAAGGCGGCCACGGTGGCAGTTGGAAGGTTGCCTATGCGGATTTTGTTACTGCAATGATGGCCTTTTTCCTGCTGATGTGGCTTCTTGCGATGGTTTCTCCTGAAAAAAGGGCCGCCATGTCGGAATATTTCAAGGATTACTCTGTATTTAAAGAATCTGGAAGGTCATTTATGAAAGGGTCTGACGAGATGTTCTCCAAGTCGGGCGGTCAGGAAAAGGTTGTCCCTCAGGGTATTACAAAGAGTCAGGGCCAGATGGCTACCGAAGCTTTTACAGCCAAGCTGAAAAAGGCTATTGACGAAAAATTGCAGGGGTTGAAAGAACACCTGATGGTTGATACTGTCGAAGGAGGTGTGAGAATCCAGCTCGTTGATACACAAGACAAACCCATGTTCCGTCCCGGCAGTGCCGATCTTAGCCAAAGCGCAAAAGAAATATTGAGTTTTGTTGCGGACAATATTAGAGACATGCCGAACAAAATAGCAGTGGAAGGCCATACAGATGCAGCCCCCCTTAAGGCCGGACAGTTTACCAACTGGGAACTTTCCACGGACAGGGCGTCATCTGCCCGCAGGGAGCTTCAGGTTGACAATATTGACGTTAACAGGATTGCACGGGTAGTCGGTTTTGCGGATACCGAACTGCTTTTAAAAAATAACCCGACTGACTCCAGGAACAGGAGAATAAGTATAATTCTGCTCAATGAGAAAGTCGAGCCGCCCAAGGCAGTTGGGCCGGCTGAGACAAAAGCTTCAGTATTCACGACCATACCCACGACCTCGACCACAACCACGACCACGCCTGCACCCAAACCGGCAACAGGACAGGAGCAGAAGAAAACCCTTGTCGAGCCGATTGGAGTTGCACCCGGGAAGCCGATAGAAATGAAAGGTCCTGTTATAAATAATCCGATGCAGCAGGGAGCTAGGAAACCCCAGGAGCTGGTTAAACCAGCCCAGCAAAAGGCGGCGACCACAACCATACCTGCCTCGTCAACCACAGTTAAGCCGGCAGCCAAGCCCTCGCCGAGACCAGTAACACAGCAGCAACAGAAGAAATCCCTGATGGAGCCCCTCGCGCCCCCTAGACCTATAGATATAAACAAGTCATTTGTCACTCCCGGCCAATAAACAAACGCTTGACGCATATTGATGCGTTTATTGTAAAATTGAGTTGATGAAAATAATTCAAGGGAGGGTGCTAAATGAGCGATGAGGAAGTCATTGAAACTTTAAAAAGAGATAATGAGGAATTCAGGAAGCTTTACCAGGAGCACAGGGAACTGGATAGCATGCTTTCGGAATTCAACAAAAAGCATTACCTTACACCTGAAGAGGAAGTAGAGATGCACCGAATGAAAAAGGAAAAGCTTTCCAAAAAAGACAAAATAGCTGAAGTGGTGAAAAATTTTAAGAGCGGTATCAATTGACGGTCGCTTAAAATGTCGTCATACCCGCGAAGGCGGGTATCCAGAGCGCAAGCAAAGACCCGAAAAGACTGGATTCCCGTCTTCACGGGAATGACGAAAAACGCTTCATTGCGAGCTAACGCGAAGCAATCTCTGAGAAATTTACCTGAATGGATAGGATAATATGACAATGCGAAGCAAGACAATAAAAAAAGGGCTTGAAAGACTTCCTCACCGCGCACTCCTTTATGCCACCGGTATGCCTAAAAGCGAAATTAACAAACCGTTTATAGGTGTAGCAACCAGTTTTACTGATCTAATTCCGGGACATATAGGCATGAGGGACCTTGAACGCTTTATCGAAAAAGGCATCCACACAGGTGGCGCATGGCCTTTCTTTTTCGGCGTTCCCGGAATCTGTGACGGCATTGCCATGGGTCATAAAGGTATGCATTATTCTCTCGCATCCCGGGAATTGATAGCAGACATGGTTGAAACCATTGCAGAGGCCCACAGGCTTGACGGCCTTGTTCTTCTTACAAACTGTGATAAGATTACACCCGGTATGCTAATGGCCGCTGCGAGGGTCGATATCCCCAGCATAGTGGTAACTGCCGGTCCGATGCTTTCAGGGCATTATAAGGGCAGGAGGCTTAATCTTACCAGCGATACGTTTGAGGCAGTGGGGAGATATAAAAAGGGATTGATAAATGACGATGAGCTGGACGCTTTGGAAATGTGCGCATGTCCCGGCGCCGGCTCCTGTCAGGGTATGTACACTGCCAACACTATGGCATGCGTCACCGAGGCGCTGGGCATGAGTCTGCCTGGTTGCGCAACCGCGCCTGCCGTGCTCGCTCAAAAAAGGAGAATAGCTTTTGAGAGCGGCAGGAGAATTGTCGATCTGGTCAAAAAGAATATAACTCCCCGCAAAATCATGACAGGTATGGCTTTTGAGAACGCTATCATGGTTGATCTCGCCCTGGGTGGTTCTACCAATACGGCCCTGCATATTCCTGCCATTGCGCATGAAGCCTCGGTCGAGCTGCCGCTTGAGGTGTTCGATGCCCTCAGCCGCAAGACGCCTCACATCGCCAACATGATTCCCGGAGGGGCCCATTATATGGAAGATCTGCACAATGCAGGCGGCATCCCTGCTGTGCTTAAGCGGCTGGAAGGTAAGATCAACCCATCTCTCACGGTTTCAGGAGAGAATATAATTAATATTGCAAGGGATGCAGTTATAATGGATGAAGAAGTCGTCAGGTCTTTGGACAGGGCCTGGCATAAAGAAGGCGGGATAGCAATTCTTAAGGGGAACCTGGCCCCCGAAGGTGCTGTGGTGAAGCAGACCGCTGTAAACAAGAAAGTGATGAAGTTTGAAGGTCTGGCCCGAGTTTTTGATTCCGAAGAAGCGGCAATGAAGGCTATAATGAGCGGCAATATAAAGTCTGGTGATGTTGTCGTAATACGATACGAGGGGCCGAAAGGCGGACCGGGAATGAGAGAAATGCTCTCTCCTACATCTGCTATCGCCGGAATGGGGTTAAGCGAATCAGTGGCCCTGATCACTGACGGCAGGTTCTCAGGAGGCACTCGCGGGCCTTGCATCGGCCATGTTTCGCCGGAGGCGATGGAGGGCGGTCCTATTGCAGTATTGAATGACGGCGACAGGTTGAGAATCGACATCCCGAAAAGGAAGATAGAAGTTCTTATTTCAGATAAAGAGCTGAAGGAAAGACTGGCCCGATGGAAAAAGCCTCAGCCCAGGATACGGCATGGGTATCTTGCGCGATACGCAAAACTCGTGAGTTCCGCCGGCAACGGCGCGATCATGCGTGACGATTAAGGGTGTGTTAAAAGTCACTAAATGAAAAGCAAGGGACCGGCGTCAAAAATTCATCTTTACCGATTAGCTTTTTTAGGGGCCGTTTTATTAGCGCTCCCCGCAAAAAACGCCTATGCCATGCATATCTCGGAAGGCATACTGCCTTTGAACTGGGCTGTATTGTGGTTTGCCGTGGCCGCGCCATTTGTGGCATATGGATTGTACCGGCTAAAAAAAGTATCTTCAACCGATATCTCTTTCAAACCCCTGGTGGGCCTTATGGCTGCTGTAGTCTTTATTATCTCCTGCATGCCGATCCCTGTTCCGACAGCAGGCACATGCTCTCACCCTTGTGGAACAGGAATGTCAGCCATACTGCTTGGTCCCCCCATCAGCATCCTGATTACTGCAGTGGCCCTTCTTATTCAGGCGCTTTTCCTGGCCCATGGCGGTTTGAGCACTTGGGGAGCTAATATTGTTTCTATGGGAGTAATGGGCTCCTTTGCAGGATATGGGACGTTCAAAGCATTAAAGGCGCTGAGAGTCAATATGGCTGTTGCAGGCTTTTTTGCAGGGTTATTCGCAGACTGGGCTACCTACATAGCCACATCTGCTGAGCTGGCTTCAGGCATAAAGGGCGCTGATCCATTTATGCCTATTTTCACAAAGATTGTCATTTCCTTCATCCCGACACAGCTTCCCCTGGGGATTCTGGAAGGCGCCATGACCGCCGGTATAGTTGTCCTGCTTGCCAACAGGCGGCCTGACCTGCTTATAAAAATGAGAGTCATAAAGCCCGGGGAGGCGGCACTGTGAAAACTCTGACTGCTGCAGGTATATTTGTTGTAATCTTGTTTGCTCTTTGCAATCTGTCGAATGCTATTGCTGATGAAGGGAAATGGACAGGTGTAGATGAATCGGTCGTTCAAAAAATAGCGAAGGAGCATGGAAGGGAAGCGCATAAACCGCTCATTAACACTGACCAGGGAGACATGCTCCTCTTTGTTTTCCTTGTTGCCGGATCAATCGGAGGGTTTGTAGCAGGATACAATTGGAAGATACTCATGGGAAAGCCGGCCAAAATTGAAAAGGACAAAACAACAGGATGAATACTGCACCCGGAGCTATCAATGTGTTATCATATAGGCATACATGTAATCATGGAGGCTTATAAATGGTTCGAACTCAGGTGCAGTTGACAGCAAAACAGGTAGAAAGGATCAAAGCCATAGCAACAAGAAGGAGACAATCTATGGCCGAGGTAGTCCGGGAAGCTATAGACGCAATGCTTGAGGGCAAGAATAGGCCTGATTTGGGCGAGCTTCGTCAACGTGCTTTAGCACTTGCCGGCAAATATAAAGGCAAGAAGGACCTCTCAGCCCGGCATGACGATTATTTATCCGAGGATTTCGCGCGATGATGGTTTTTGTAGATACGTCTTTTTTTTTGGCTTACCTGAACGGCGAAGATAAAAACAATGCAGCAGCAAAAGCGGCGTTCGAAAGGGCCATCGCGCATAATGTGACTTTTGTCACTACCAACTACGTACTCGTGGAGAGCTTTGCTCTCATACAAAACAGATTGGGGGTCAAAGCGCTTCGGGATTTCCAGGAAACCATGGTGCCGGTTCTCAGTATAGAATTTGTAGATCAGACCGCCCATAATGCAGGCGTCAGTGCCGTCCTCACTGCATCAAGGCGGGGCTTAAGTTTGGTTGATTGCGTAAGCTTTGAGATTGGGCGCACGTTTGGAGTTGAGGCCATACTTGCTTTTGATAGACATTTTGAAGAACAGGGGTTCGCCCAGTTCTGAATTGCGGTAGATTAAAAAGATAATTTGTCACAATTTAGTCACAGGCCATGTTATAATAGCGTGTAACTCATTGAAAAGCGGGTGTAACTCAGTGGTAGAGTGTCAGCTTCCCAAATTGAAATAACCTATTTGAACCCATTTCCGCAAGACCTTGAATTTCCCCGTAAACCCTTATGGATACTTGATTGGAGCCTGATTTTCACCCTGTTTTTTTGTGACCTGTTTTCCTCGTTTTGGCCCTGTTTTCCGTTAACATAGTCACAATTAAGTCACAGTCCTTTTATGCCTTAATGAGGAGGTGCATTTAGTTATCTCAACCGCAAAATGACTATGAAATTGGAAAGATATCGGTAAGGGAGATTCACGATTACATGACCAAAACGGCTAATCTTATGAACCGTCCAGGTCGAAAATATCTTATTACATCAATCCAACATTAATATCTATTAGTAGCTCTATAGCCTCTATGGGCCGTATCTTTTGGTACGCCTATAGAGGTTATTTTTTTGAAAACTTAAAAGAAAGGAGACTCCGTGTTTAAATTAAACGAATTCCGGGTAATCGGAACAGTCCAGACAATAACTCTTAACTACCGACAGAAAACCGACAAAAGCACCGTCCCGGTCTGCGAAATCGAATTGGAAGTGCCAAACGGGCCCCCGCCAGACATTATGAAAGTTGTAGCCTTTTATGATAAAGCCGAAGAGATCGCCGCCAATATCATTGAAGGGGACTGTGTTCTGGTAAAGGGACGTTTGAAATGCACCAAAACTTCATACCAGGGCAAGACTGCTTATAGCACAGAGATATGGGCAAATGATGTCCAGAAGGAGCAGTAATGGTATGGAAATAATTCTTAAAAAGAAAGATATATTGGCGCTGCCAGGGTCGCAGATCAAGATAGAAACCAGATCGGATAGCCTGGCGAACG
>JBEKJD010000072.1:0-21363 GCA_050011415.1 Dissulfurispiraceae bacterium
AAAAAACAACGCCCTACGATGTGGCGCTGATCGGTGACTACAACATAGGCGGCGACGCCTGGGCCTCACGGAAGATGCTGGAAGAAATGGGACTGAGGGTAATCGCCCAGTGGACAGGCGATGCGTCTGTCAATGAGATGGGTATCGCGCACAAGTCAAAACTGAACCTCATCCATTGCTACCGTTCCATGAATTACATATGCAGGCATATGGAAGAGCAGTACGGCACCCCGTGGACTGAATTCAATTTCTTCGGTCCGACAAAAATATACGAGAGCATTAGGAAGATCGCTTCTTACTTTGATGACACCATCAAAGAAAAAGCGGAGAAAATGATTGAGAAATACAAACCGGTTATGGATACGGTCATTGAGCGCTTCAAGCCTAACCTCAAAGGTAAAAAGGTAATGCTCTATGTGGGGGGCTTGCGGCCCCGGCACACGATCGGGGCGTATGAAGACCTTGGGATGGAAGTCGTGGCATCGGGATATGAATTCGGACACAGTGATGATTACAAAAGGACCTATCCCATGATGAAAGAGGGTGCTGTCATAATGGACGACGCCACGCTATATGAACTGGAGGAATTCACCAGAAGGCTCAAGCCCGACATGGTAGGTTCCGGTATAAAGGAGAAATACTCCTACCATAAGCTGGGAGTGCCGTTCAGGCAGATGCACTCATGGGATTATTCAGGGCCTTATCACGGCTTTGACGGTTTCCCGGTTTTCGCGCGGGACATGGATATGACTGTAAACAGCCCGACATGGAAGCTGATACGGAGGAAAAAATGAAACTGATGAAGATACGGGACCACAATGAACTCTTTCAGGACCAAGAATACCGGGAACAGTTCGAAAACAAAAAAGAATTTGAGGATTCATGGCCTGCCGAAAGAGTAAATGAGGTGGCTGAATGGACGAAGACAGAGGAATATAAGGAAAAGAACTTTGCCAGGAAGAACATAAAGATAAATCCTGTAAAGGCATGCCAACCCCTTGGTGCGATTTTCTGCGCCTCGGGATTTGCTGATACCATGCCTTTTGTTCAGGGGGCGCAAGGTTGCGTTGCATATTTCAGAAGCCACCTGAACAGGCATTTCAAGGAGCCGATGGCTGCCATCTCCTCGTCCATGACCGAAGATGCAGCGGTTTTCGGAGGGCTCAACAATATGCTCGAAGGTCTCGAAAATGCATATTCACTCTACAAGCCCAAAATGCTTGCTGTCTCCACTACTTGCATAGCTGAAGTCATCGGCGATGATCTGAATGCCTATGTAAAAACGGCACGGGAAAAAGGCCTCATCCCACCGGACCTGCCTGTTCCCCAGGCACATACTCCGAGCTTTGTCGGCTCTCAGATAAACGGGTACGACAATGAGCTGAAGAGCATACTCTCCACGATCACAGCGGGGAAGAAGAAAGAGCCTAACGGAAAGGTAAATATAATACCCGGCTTTGACACATACACTGGAAACTACCGGGAGATGAAAAGGCTGCTTGACATCATGGACGTCAAGCACACAATCCTCGCCGATGTGAGCGAGACCTTCGATTCTCCGAATACAGGTGAGTATAAGCTTTATCCCGGAGGCACTCCGCTGGCCGATGCGGCAGATTCGATCAATGCAATGGGCACTATAGCACTCCAGAGGTATTCGACATTAAAGACCATGGACTATATCGAGAAAGAGTGGGGCCGGAAGACAGCGGTGCTGCCGCCCATAGGCATCAGGAATACGGATACATTTTTTGAAGAAATAAGCAAGATTTCCGGGAAACCCATTCCTCAGGAAATAGAGGATGAGCGTGGCAGGGCCGTTGATGCGATGGTGGACTCGCATCCCTACGTCCACGGAAAGAGATTTGCTTTGACCGGAGATCCCGATCTCCTGCTCGGGCTGGTAAGTTTCCTCATGGAAATGGGTGGCATCCCCGTGCATATAATCTGCACCAACGGTGACAAGAAGTTCGAAGAGGAAATGAACGCTCTTTTAAGCGGGAGCCCCTTCGGCGCCGAGGGGAAAGTATATATCAACAGGGACATGTGGCATCTGAGGTCATTGCTGTTCACTGACCCGGTTGATCTGCTCATCGGAAATTCCTACGCAAAATTTCTGTGGAGGGACACAGGGACACCCCTTATCCGCATCGGGTTCCCCTTGTTCGACAGGCACCATCTCCACCGGTATCCCATTATCGGATATCAGGGAGTTCTCAATATGGTCAGTCAGGTCGTGAACACCGTACTTGATGAGCTGGACAGAAAGACGATGAATACAACGAGCTTTGATGTAATAAGATAGCGGGCTCCAGGAAGGATTACAATGATAACAAACATGGACAAATTAACACAGAATGGCTGTGCTGCCGAAAAAAAAGATAAGGTATGCCGCTCGCGGGGCGGGGAATCATGCGCTTTTGACGGCGCCATGATCGTGCTCCAGCCCATTGCAGACGCAGCACATATTGTCCATGGCCCTATTGCATGCTGCGGCAATACGTGGGAAGGAAGGGGCACACTGTCAACTAAGGGAGATCTTCATAGAATGGGGTTCACAACCGACATGAACGAGATCGATATAGTGTACGGTTCCGGGGAAAAGCTATACAACGCCATTGTGAAGACCTGCGAAACAGTCAGGCCGAAAGCCGCGTTTGTCTATACTACATGCGTAAGCGGGCTCATTGGCGAAGATATAGAGTCGGTATGCAAAAAAGCGGAAAACAAGCTCGGCATCAGGGTAATCCCCGTTAATGCACCAGGCTTTGTGGGACCCAAGAACCTGGGCAACAGGATTGCGGGTGAAGTGCTGCTCGATGCCGTAATAGGCACTGGAGAGCCTGACTATACCACTGACTTCGATATAAACCTTATTGGCGAATATAACATTGCAGGAGATTTGTGGCTTGTCGAGCCTGTGCTTAACGCCGCCGGAATAAGGGTGCTGTCCAGGATCACAGGCAATGCCTCATTTGAAGAGATAACCTATGCACACAGGGCCAAACTGAATGTCGTCGTATGCAGCCGTGCCTTGATAAATGTGGCCCGTGAGATGGAGAGAAAATACGGGATACCTTATGTTGAGGTCTCGTTCTTCGGCAGGACAGAGATGGCAAAAGCCTTGCGTGCGATTGCACAAAAACTGCGCAGCCCAGGGGGGACACTTCTTCCGGGCTTGCATGAAAAAGTTGAGGCTGTGATCGCGACAGAGGACAAGAGACTTGAAGAGAGGCTGAAGGAATTCCGGCACTTGAATGGAAAAAAAGCTGTGCTCTATACTGGCGGGGTCAAGAGCTGGTCTTTTATCTCAGCCCTTATAGACCTGGGGATCGAGGTTGTAGCTGTCGGAACAAAAAAGAGCACGTTGGAAGATGAGGAGAAGATGAGAGAGCTGCTTGGACAGGATGCGCCGCTGGTGGAAGATGTGGCCCCAAAAAAACTTCTCAAACTCCTGACGGAGAGGAAAGCCGATATCCTTATAGCCGGAGGGAGAAACCAGTATCTTGCGATAAAAGAAGGGTTCCCATTTGTGGACGTTAACCAGGAGCGGCATACGGCTTACGCGGGATACGAGGGCCTGGTTGCGCTTGCGCAACAGATAAGCAGCAGCATTAAATTTTACGACAGGCAGAAAATAAAAGGCGCTGATTTCTTACCTTTGGCCCAAAGCCCTTCGCCTGTAGCCGGGGATGTTGCCATTAACCCTTTAAAGCATTCCCAGACCATCGGAGCTGCTATTGCTATGCAGGGGGTAGATAAGGCGCTGCCCGTCATCCATGGCGCACAGGGCTGTACGTTCCTTGCCAAGGTGCTTCTGACAAAGCATTTCAGGGAGCCGATCGCCCTTGCCGGCACAAAGCAGTTTGCAGAAGATATCATCATGGGAAGCGAGGAAAATATCATCAGCGCGGTCGGGGGGTTTATAGAAAAACAGGGCCCTGCAATAGTTGGGATACTTTCCTCCGGTCTGTCGGAAGTAAAAGGTGATGATATTTCCGCAGTGGCAAAGCATTTTAGTGGAGCGGATGCGGGGACCACGAAAGTCCTCCCCATCTCCACCCCTGATTACGAAGGAGGATTGGAAACAGGCTACGCGGCTGCAGTAGAGGCGCTTACCAGCCTGGCCAGACGCAATCAACATGACACAAAAAGAATAGGAGACAGGATTAATGTTCTGGCCGGCTGCCACCTCACACCGGCAGACTTTCTTGAACTCCGGGAAATCATTGAATCGTTCGGGCTGCGCCCTGTCATTCTCCCTGACCTGTCGGCACTGGACGGCAGCAGACAGGGCTTTTCAGCACTCGCAGCAGGCGGAACAAGCCTGGAAGAAATTACAACTATGGGTGATGCCGGATTCACCCTTGCCATTGGACCGAGCATGGAGTCACCGGCAAGGAAATTAAAAGAACAGTTCGGCATCGAATACAAAGTGGTCGAAGGCCTTGCAGGACTCCGGGACACCGATATTTTTATGGAGACACTCGCTCTTTTAAGCGGCAACACTGTCCATCCCAAATATGCAAGGCAGCGGCATGTCCTCATAGATGGAATGAGAGACGCCCATTTTTATTTCGGCAATAAAAAAGTAATTACAGCTCTTGAGCCTGATCTTTCGGTTCAGACTTCGAGATGGCTTTCAGAAATGGGTGCGGAGGTCCTACTCTCAGTCATTCCTCAGGCCGCAGAATCCTGGAAAGGTATTCAGGCGCAGGAGGTAATTATTGGGAGCTTCCTGGCAATAAACAGTGAGGGACCCGGAGAATGCGATCTGCTGATCTCAAATTCTCACGGGGAGGACCTTGCGCGGCAGCGCGGCATGCCGCTTTACCAAATGGGTTTCCCTCTCCATAAGATAATTGGAGGGAACGCCAGGATAACAATGGGGTACAGGGGAACGCTTTCCCTTATCAATGATGTGGCAAATATTTTTGCAACAGGTTAAAGCTAAGGTTAAGAAAGGCGAAGAACAAAATTCTTGATTCTTTTCGCTCAACCTCAACCTTAACCTGAATATAAGGAGGTGCGCGCATGAAAGTGGCCTTTGCAACAACTGATGGCGTTAATGTTGATGAGCATTTCGGCAGGGCTGGACTCTTTGCAGTATATGAGTTGACCGACAAGGACTACCAGTTTGTCGAGATGAGAAAATTTGCGGAAGGCAGAGACACCGAAATAGAGAATACAAAGGGTGAGGGGCAATTACACGAAAAAAAGGTGGAGAGCAAGGTCGCCAAATTGGCCGACTGCAAGATTATTTATCTTACAGAAATCGGAGGCCCTTCAGCAGCACGTCTCGTAAAAAAAGGCATTATGCCGATAAAAGTAAAGGAGATTGTTTCCATTAAGGAATCTTTGGAGAAACTGCTTGCCACAGCTCAGACATCACCACCACCGTGGTTCAGGAAAGCATTAAGCAGTGATTAGTGTCCTTATCAAGAACTGACACTGAAGACAAACACAATATAAGGAGGAAGACACAATGAAAATGATCAGAGCATTTATACGGCCTGAAAAAGAGCAGGAGGTAGTTCTGGCGCTTGAAGGCGCCGGTTTCCCATCGCTCACCAAGATGCCGGTATTCGGAAGGGGAAAACAGAAAGGCCTTCAGGTGGGCCCGGTACATTATGACGAACTTCCCAAAACATTAATAATGATGGTCATCAATGACGATGATATGAAGAAAGTAATAACCATAATAACCGACAAGGCAAAAACAGGGTTCGTAGGCGATGGGAAGATATTCGTCAGCCCTGTCGAAACCGCTTACACAGTAAGAACAGGGGAGGCCGTGTTATGAAGGAGATTACGGCAATCATCAGGAGAGACAAGCTCCATGAGACAAAGAAGATTCTTGATGAACTGGGATATCCTTCTGTAAGCATACAGAGCGTCGACGGAAGGGGAAAGCAACGGGGGGCGGTCTGCGACAACGACCTCGATCCGGAACTGCCTGACAAATATTGCACGTGCGTCAAATTGACGCCAACGCCTTCTACATACGCGCTTGAGCATTCGCTGCCTAAAGTAGCGCTCTTCGTGCCGAAAAGAATGCTGACCATGGTTGTGCCTGATGATGTTGTAAGCAAGATAGTGAAATCAATAATCAAGGTCAACCGTACAGGCAAGACCGGAGACGGAAAAATTTTTATCTCGCCGGTCGAAAGCGCGCTGAGAGTGAGGACAGGAGAAAAGGACGGGGAAGCCATATCATAAAAAATTAAGACAGGCAAAGGTAAAGGTAGCGGTATAGCATTTTTTTCCGTTGTGTCTCTTTACCTTTACCTCTACCTTTGCCTGTCTCTTTAGTGGAGGAGGAATTATGGCGATTGTCGGTTATACAAGGGGCGGTCAAACATGGACCCCACAATTTATAGAATCAATCGATGTTGAAAAGTGCATTGGCTGCGGGCGTTGTTTCAAGGTCTGCAGCAGGGACGTGCTGGAGCTTATAGAAAAACCCTTTGAGGGCGAGGATGAATACGGCGACGACATGGGCAACAAGGTTATGTCCATTGCCCATCCGGAAAACTGTATCGGATGCGAGGCATGCAATCGTGCCTGCACGAAAAAATGCCATATTCATATGACTCTGTAGCCACACCCGCTTAACGTCTTTACGAGCCTCCATCCCGGTCCCGGGATTGGAGGCTGATTTTTCTGTCATTCCGCCTGTACTGAGTCTGTTTCCAAATGCCTTAAAACATCGTTACTACTATTTTGTAGTATATGCTACAATTTGAGTCCTAAATGGGAAACAAGGTTCTTCTGATTTACAATAACTTATATGGTGGCACGTTGCTTGCTCAATCCTGTTATAGATAATGAAATTAAACACACAGGAGGGATACCAGTGATACCGCTGACTGTAAGAAAAAGACGGAGTATAATCGACCAGCACCCCTGTTTCTCGGAGAGTGCCCATCACTTGTTCGGGCGTATACATCTGCCGGTCGCCCCGGCGTGCAACATACAGTGCAATTACTGCGTAAGGAAATACGATTGCGCCAATGAATCCAGGCCTGGAATAACCAGCAAAGTGCTCTCTGCAGACGAAGCGCTGGAAAGAGTGCGCACCCTGGTGGAACGCAGCGGAAATTTGAGCGTGGCAGGGATTGCGGGGCCCGGGGACCCGCTCGCCAACAGCGCCACGTTTGAGGTGATGCGTGCACTGCACAGGGAATTCCCTGAACTTATTTTGTGCGTTTCGACAAACGGACTCCTTCTCCCCGACCGTCTCGAAGAACTTATAAAATCAGGAGTAAGAAGCCTGACCGTAACTATAAATTCGGTATTTCCCGAAACGGCTGAACTGGTTTACGCATGGATAAATAAAGGCGGTAAACGCTATTCTAACAGGGAGGCTGCCGAATATTTGTTGAGCAATCAGTGGAAGGGTCTCGGCAATGCCATAGAAGCAGGACTTATGGTTAAAGTGAATACTGTTTTTATTCCGGGAATAAATGACGCGGAAATCCCTCTTATCGCAAAAGCCGCCGGGGAACTGGGTGCAGACCTGATGAATATTTTACCGCTCATTCCGCAGGCTTCGTTCGGACATCTGGAAAGGCCCTCAAGAGAGGCCATCTCCAAAATGCGCGAGACCTGCAGGCTGCACATACCTCAGATGACCCACTGCAAACAATGCAGGGCTGACGCATGCGGGATTATCGGTGAGGACAAAGATATTGAGCTTGAGATGCTGAATGCAAAAATCGGAGAGGAGTACTGTGAAAACGTCTTTTGAGCGGTACCGCAGGCAATTAATGCTTGACGGGTTTACGCCGGCTCATCAGCAGAAGCTCAGGGATTCCACCGTACTTGTCGCAGGAATCGGAGGTCTCGGAGGAACTGCCGCGCTCTATCTCGCGGTTGCGGGGATCGGGAAACTGGTCTTTGCCCACTCCGGCAACCTCACCCTTTCCAACATGAACAGGCAGATATTGATGAGAGATGACTGGATTGGAAAAAGCAGGGTTGTCCAGGGGATGAAGAGTATTGAAGACATAAACCCGGAAGTTGAAGTTGAAATCTATGACGAACGGACATCAGAGGGGAATATCGAGAAACTGCTCAGCGGAGTTCACATAGCGCTTTCTGCAAGGCCTACTTTTCACGAACGAAGAGTATTAAACAAGGCATGTGTAAGAAAGGGGATTCGCCTGGTCGAGGCTGCAATGAATGGAATGGAAGGATACATCTTCAACATCATACCGGGCGTTACCCCTTGCCTGAACTGTCTCTATCCGGATGACAATCCGGCGTGGGAAGAACTGGGCTTTCCGGTGCTCGGAGCGGTTTCAGGCATGCTTGGATGCATGATGAGCATAGAAGCAATAAAGCTGTTAACAGGCTACGGCAAACCGCTGCGTTCGCAGATGCTTGTTTTTAATACTATCGATATGGAGTTCAGAAAACTTTCAACGCGCAGGGATATGCATTGTTCTGTATGCGGACAGCCATCTGCCGCATAGAAAATAACAAACAACACCGACCTGTCATTGGCTGCGCCATTTTTCTGCAAAAAGCAAATTAGTCCTTCGTGCCATAAACCTTATATGTACTGAAGATTACCCTGTGATCCAATTGAGCGTATGTGGGCTGGACGTTACCAGCCCACTAATGAGAACCCAGGTGCTTTTTGCAGAAAAACGACACAGCCAATGCCGTTTATACACGGACCGCGCATTAACAAACAAACATAAGATACAGGTAGCTGATTCCTTTTCCTATAGCCTATAGGCCATGGCCCATAACCTTTCTTTTGGCCTACAAACTTGTATCATTATACATATTTGTCGCAATTCCTTCATTAAGGTTTGCTTAGAAATCAAGAAGTTGTGGCCTGGCACATTTTTGGCTAATATTCAGCGAGGTGATTGCGCAATGAATACATTAAAAGACAAGGTGAAGGAAATGGAAAGAGAGGCGATAATCGACGCCCTCAGCGAGTGCAACTGGGTTATGGCAAAAGCGGCCCGGCAACTCGGCATTACCGAGAGGATGATCGGGTACAAGATTAAAAAATACGAAATAAGGAGGGGTGAGGAAAGGCACGAAAGCGGCAATGATATTGAAGTAATGCACACAACAGGAAAAACGGGCTTGAGCCTGTAAAACACTACGGGGAGGATATTGTGAAAAAGATGAGAAAATTTATCAGTGTTATTTTTGCTTTATTATTAATTTGTGGTTTATCAGCAGGTGTCGCATATGCTGAAGATCAGCCTGCAGCTGCTCCGGCAGCAGCCCCGGCTGCGCCCGCAGCAGCAGCTCCTGCGCCTCCGGCAGTCACCGGCAGCGCGGCCATGAGCATTCTCAACCACTACATATTCAGAGGATACGAGCTTAGTTCACATAGCGTTGTATTTCAGCCGTCCCTTACGCTCAATTACTCAGGCTTCTCAGCATCCTTATGGAGCAACATCGACAGCAGCGAGCACACGACACAGAACTTTGCCCCTGTTGTAAACGGCAGAGGGCACAACAATTATAACGAGACTGATTTGACACTAAACTATACTTACAATATAGACAAGCTGGCCCTCACCGGCGGTTTTATCTATTACGGTACGGAATACGCGCCTGAAACAGAGGAGCTTTATGTAAGCGGCACTTACGACATGATCGCGCACCCGACACTGGCAATCTACAGGGACATCTATCACTACCCGGGCACATACTTCAACCTCTCTTTCTCCCAGTCCATTCCCGTGTTCAAGGTAACTAACGGCGATGCCACGGTAGACCTGGGCGCATCATTTGGATATGAGGCAGGGAGTTCAAATATCTGGGACACATATAACAGGTCCACCGGGCTCTATAACGGTCCCAAATACAGTGCGTTCCATGACGGCATGGTGAAAGCCGGCCTTACCATACCGGTGACGAAGATGTTATCAGCTCAGCCTGTGATCCAGTACTGGTTCCCGCTTTCCAGCGATGCAAGCAAAAAGACAAACGGACAATTTATGTCAGTAAATAAAGGAGAAACACTATGGCAAATGAACAACAACAACAACCAGTCACCAGGGGAACGTTAGGCATAACAGGCCTGACGGTGAACGCGATGGCGCTGATCGCGCCCGGCGCGTTCCTGTGGTTAACATTTCAAATGCAGGCGCTCTATGGAGCGCCGATGGCAGGAATCTCGATGTGGTTCGGCATTCTCTTCGCCCTTCTGCTCTGTTTCGCTACAGCGATCAGCTACGCAGAACTGGCGAAGCTCTATCCGGGACCGGGTTCGTCCTACCTGTATGCGGAACAGGCGTTCCTCTCAAAAACACACGCGTACAAGTTCGCCCGGCTCGCCAAGTTCATCACCGGATGGGCAAGCCACCTTTATTACTGGGTGTATCCAGGGGTGATGGTCGGGGTTACAGCCATTTTGGGCGGATATCTGTTGAATCAATTCTGGCCCGACACCTTCAGCGGCACCTATAACAGCCCGATCTTCATGTTTATGTTCTGCGTCGTGTTCGCGCTTGGCGTCGCATATATCGCCTATCGCGGTGTTACCGGCACTACGGCTGTCAATGTAGTCATCAATATTGTCCAGATATCGGCATTGCTGGTCTTCTCAGTGATCGCCATCGGCTATCGCGTCCAGCACCCGCAGGGCTCGACAGGTTACCATCTTTCCAGCGGCATCGCGGTGAACTATCAGGTTGCACAGGTGGTCCAGAAGGATGACAAAGGGAATCCGGTGCCGGTGCTTGACGCCAATGGCAAACCCACAGTAGACAAGGACAAAAAGCCGGTCTACACTATGGTTGACGCTACTGATGAGAAAACAAGCATGCCTGTACCGGCCGACAAGGACGGCAAGGCTGTGACTGATCCGAAACTCGCTGCGCCGTTCACAGTCGATTATGTCGACGGAGCGATCACCAAGGATGACAAAGGAAACCCCACGTTCAACTATCACAAGGACGCCTCATCTGTAGTCGCTCCTCACGGGTTTAATTTCATATTCATTCAGGCAGCCATAGCAATCCTGATCCTTGTCGGTTTCGAATCGGTCACTGCAATGGGTGAGGAAGCCAAGCGCCCTAAAAAAGATATTCCACGGGCCGTGCTGCTGTCACTTGCGATACAGGGCGCCTTCTGCTACCTGATCGAGTATTTCGCCACCAACTACATGCTGCATAACGGATACACTATTACTAATGCAGGCGCTTCCGGCGCGCCGATCGGCGACCTGATGGTCATTGCAGGCACATGGTTGTTCGGCAGCTACGCAGCAGGCAGGGCCTTCATGCTGGTCCAGGCCTTCACAGTTTTCCTGGCATTGATCGGCACCACTCTCTCATGCCTGAACACCGGCGCCCGCGTGACCTACGCCATGGGGCGTGACGAGGAAGTACCGTCCCATTTCGGTCTCCTGCACGGAAAGACCATGTCGCCACACCGTGCGATATGGACGCTGGCCATAATTTCGGTTGTCATCGGCATAATTACAGTATCGTTATACATGGGGGGGCAGGCTACAGCTCCTGCAGCCCTTGACAAGCACAACTTCTGGTACAGCTTCGGTATCTTCTCACCGGATATGTACACGAAGCTGCCCAACACGCTGCTCATCGTCACTTTGGTCAGCAACTTCGGCACTTTCCTCCTCTACATGATCACCTGTTATATAGCTATGGTGGCTTTTAGGGAACACCACACCTTCAACGGCATCAAGCACGTGGTCATCCCTGTCCTCGGATTATTAGCTAATTTGTCGATAATGCTCTTCTATCTGATCGGCCCGTTCACGGTCAGCGGCATGAGCTGGAAGGAGCCATACATAGCGCTCGCCTTCGTCGCTGTCTGGGGCATTTACGGGGCCTTCTACTTCCTTAAGTCCAGCAAGGACAAAGGCAAGGAAATTCTGCTCAGCAGCAAACCGGTATCTCCGGTTTCATAGGCAGCATCAAAGTTTCTCAGTGGGAACAAATCGGAACGGCCACCCTTTAGGGTGGCCGTTCTTTCACAATGATAATTTAACGGGAAAATGCTAAAATGCCTGAATTATGGAACTGACATACGCTGAACTCTCTTCCCCTGGACCTGCGCGCGAGAACAACGAGGATTTCGTCGGCTTCTGGCAGCCGGAAACTATTGAAGAGAAGCGCGGCCGCGGCGCGGTGGCAGCGCTCGCCGACGGCGTTGGCGGGATGCACCGTGGTGAAGTCGCCAGCAGGCTGGCGGTGGAAACAGCCCTGAAAACATTTCGGGAGGCCCCGGAGGCCCAGTCTCCACAGCAGTTGCTGATACAGATGTTCAGTGCCGCAAATATTGCCGTGTACGACAAAGGCATGGAGGACCACGGCAAGTCTCCCATGGCTACAACTCTCTGCATCGTCATATTTCGCAACGATGAAATCGTAGTAGGCAATGTCGGAGATTCTCGCGTTTATCTGGTCCGCAAGACAGAGATCAAACAGTTGTCCACAGATCATACATATGTAGGCATGCAGCAAAAATTCGGGATGATTACCGAACAAGACGCCAGGACGAGCGAAAAACGTTCTGTCCTGACCCGCAGCGTGGGGCATGAACCGTTGGTCCGGCCTGACGTGGAGAGCACCACTGTGTTCATTGGCGACCGGGTCGTGCTTTGTTCTGACGGTTTGTATTCGCATGTCGCTGACAACGAGATAGCAGACATTGTATCGCGCTATTCCCCGGCCCAGGCCTGCCGTCAGCTTATCGCCCTGGCAGAGCAGCGCGGAACCGATGATAACCTTTCCGCGCAGGTACTGCAAATTAACGACGTGGAAAAAATGTCCTATTATCGCGGAGTCCCGATATACGACGAGACAGCCGGCCTGACCAGCCGTTACGAACTCCGGCCGGGACAAACCCTCGATGAGCGTTTTCTCATACTTGAGACCATCAGCCGAAGCGGCATGGCGACCATATTCAGGGCGACTGACCTGAAAACAAAGCAGACTGTGGCGGTGAAGGTGCCGTTGATGGAATTTGAGAGCGATCCCGGCTTCTACTCACGCTTCCAGCGCGAGGAAGAGATCGGTAACAGTCTGAATCATCCCTACATACTGAAATTCATTCCTGTGGAGGAGGAGCACCGCAGCAGGCCGTATATAGTGACCGAGTATCTGCACGGCTATACGCTCTCGCACCTGCTGAACAGTGTCCGCCCGATGCCTGAAAAGGACGCGATCAAGATAGCAAGTTACGTATGCGACGCGTTGGCGCACATGCACGAGAACGGTGTCATACATCGCGACCTCAAACCGCAGAACATAATGATCTGCTACGACGGCACTATCCGGATCATGGACTTCGGCATTGCCAGGGCCGCAGAGGGCAGACGAATAACGTTCGCCGGTTTCACACCAGCGGTCGGCACGCCCGATTACATGGCCCCCGAACAGGTCAAGGGGAAGCGCGGGGATGCGCGGACCGACATTTACAGTCTTGGCGCAATGCTTTATGAAATGGCGGTCGGCGTAGTGCCGTTCGATGGCGATAATGCTTTTGCGGTTATGAACGCCCGCGTCACCGGCGACCCCGTGGCGCCGCGGAAACGCAATCCGAAAGTATCTCCACAGGTTGAAGAGATAATACTCCATGCCATGGAACGCGAGCCAGGGAATCGTTATCCTTCTTCTGCAGCTATGAAAGCTGAGTTGGACAACCCGGGCACAGTGGACTTGACCGGGCGATGCGACCGGCTTCAGTCACCGGCTGCATGGAAGCGCGGCGCAAAAAAAGCGCTCTGGATCACTCTGGCCGTGTCGGTCCCCGTCCTTGTATTCCTCCTGGTATTGTTTCTGATCATCCACCGAGGAACCGCACATTAAAGAAACAAGGGTCAAGAGGCAAGGGACATGGAAATTACTCTATAACACATGCCGCTTGACCCTTGACCCTTGCTACTTGACCCTTGTTTCTTACCTACAATGTTGTATCAGTATACAAAATTGTCGTGATTCCTTTATTGAGGCTTGCTTAGAAATCAATCAGTTGCATGCTGGCATATTTTTGGCTACTATTTGGTTATGACTTATTTGGCCTGGCTCATTTTTATCGCTGCAGCAATTCTGGAAGTTGGCGGCGATGCGGTTGTTCGCAAAGGACTCCGGGGAAGCAGTCTCATTATTATATTGATCGGGTGCTCCATGCTTGGTTCTTACGGCGTGGTTGTCAACACGGTAAAATGGGATTTTTCAAGATTGCTCGGAGTATACGTAGCCATTTTTGCGCTTATAAGCATTCTGTTCGGGCGATTCGTATTCCAGGAGAATATACCGAATTCAACATGGATTGGATTGGCAGTTATTATATGCGGGGCGATGATAATCCAATTCGGAAACAGGCTATAAATAAATGGGGAGGCGAAAATGAAAAGGGTTTGGACGTGCCTGCTTTTAGCAGTATTACTGACAGGGCTGACGCTTCCCGCATTACCGGCGTTAGCGGATGAACATGGCAAATCTGCCCCGGCGCCTGCTGCATCGGCGCCGGCCCCGGAGTCCGAACTTAAACCAGATCCCTCCGGCGCAAACACAGGAGGCGCGGCGGACGTCGTCGGAGCAACCGCAGGCGCGCCTACAGCGGATGATATCAGGAAATTGGCAACAAACGAGCCGCTTGCAATGAAATTGGCGGATGTTGTCGGCCATAACAGGACCGCTATTAATTTTGTATGGATCTTGATCTGCGCTTATCTCGTCTTTTTTATGCAGGCCGGCTTTGCCATGGTTGAGACCGGCTTTACAAGGGCGAAGAATGCCGCCCATACCATTGCAATGAACCTCATGGTGTTTGTCTTCGGAGTGCTCGGTTACTGGATATGCGGCTACGCTCTCCAGATGGGCGGCGCAGGCGCTACTTCTCTCGCCGGCGGGACAGGGTTATTAAACGGTGAATTCTCCCTGGGTCTCTTTGGAAAAGACTTCGGCATATTCGGCACAAAGGGATTTTTCCTTTCGGGAGTGGGCTATGATGCTGCGATTGTCGCGCTCTTTATGTTCCAGGTGGTCTTAATGGCTATGGCGGCTACAATTACGCTAGGGGCTATGGCTGAACGCTGGACATTCAAGTCTTTCGTTTTTTACGGGTTCTTTATAGCTATGTTCACATACCCGCTCTATGCAAACTGGGTATGGGGCGGCGGATGGCTGTCTCAGCTCGGCAAGAACTTCGGACTGGGCCACGGGGTACTCGATTTTGCCGGTTCCTCGGTAATCCACATGACCGGCGGTGTTTCAGCGCTGGCAGGAGCGATAGTCCTTGGTCCCCGAATGGGAAAATTCAAAGCCGATGGGACTCCCAATGCCATACCAGGGCATCATATCCCGATGGCTATAATCGGGTGCTTAATACTCTTTTTAGGGTGGTTCGGGTTGAATTCCGGCTCGACGCTTGCCGGTACTGATTTAAGGATCGGGGTCATTGCTGTGAATACCTTGCTCGCATCCGCCGCAGCGTCATTCTCTGCAATGGCCTATATGTGGTTCTGCTATGGCAAGCCGGATTTGTCCATGTCGGCTAACGGACTCCTTGCAGGACTTGTGGCTATAACGGCCCCATGCGCATTCGTGAGTACAGTTGGAGCGGTCATTATAGGCCTTGTTGCAGGGGTGCTTTGCTGTCTGAGCGTCTTCTTTGTCGAGAGGACATTAAAAATTGACGACCCGGTAGGCGCTATATCTGTACACGGCACGTGCGGAGCATGGGGTCTTATCGGACTCGGACTTTTCGCCGACGGCACATACGGAGACGGACTGAACAACGTTGCAGGTACGGTGAAGGGGCTGTTTTATGGAGGCACTTCCCAATTCCTGGCAGAGGTTATCGGCGTTTGCGTAAACTTCGTCTTTGTTTTCGGCGTGATGTTCACTTTTTTCAAGGTGCTTGATAAAATAATTCCCTTGCGTGTCTCTGCAGAAGTGGAGTTCGAAGGCCTGGACCATAACGAAGTGAATGTTTCTGCATATCCTGACTTCAGCCTGACTAAGGCCCGGAGGTAGAGGTAATATGAAAAGGGTTGAAGCCATAATAAAACCTTTTAAACTCGATGAAGTAAAAGACGCCCTCCACGGCATCGGAATACAGGGCATGACCGTAACCGAGGTAAAGGGTTTCGGAAGACAAAAAGGTCATGTCGAGCTTTACCGCGGCGCCGAGTATGATATAACATTCATTCCAAAGATGAAGATAGAGCTGGTCATTGCTGACGACCTCCTTGAAAAAGCCGCATCCACCATAGAAAAGTCGGCCCGCACCGGTAAAATCGGCGATGGCAAGATATTCGTTTCAACTCTTCAGGAGGTAATAAGGATCAGGACAGGAGAAAAAGGTAATGCAGCTATTTAGCACTTCAATTCATAAATACGGTTGCATTCGAGGGCCGGTGCTGCGCATCGACGCTCTCGGTGCTACACCGTATTAATGAACTGAAGTGCTGAGCATCTGTTATAATCACTGAATGGTCCCAAAACCGAAAGACAACAAGAAATTGGCCCCGGTCTCGAGAGCGGTCGTGGAGACGGGTTTTATCATCTTTCTCTTTTATTCAAATCTTTTGATGGGAGAATTTACTAATACCAATGGGCAGGGAAAGAGCCTGGTCTTTGCTGTTAAGGATATTTTTACACCTACAAATTTTGCAATTGCCATCATCACTGCGCTGATTGGTTATGTAGTTTTTGAATGTCTTCGAAGGAAACTTTAGCGTCAATAATCCTGGCGACTTTTCTGCCTGGAAAGCCTGTCATCTACCGGCGACGCCTCCAGACCACAACCACTTCCCTTGGTCTGATAGCCGATAATTATGCCTCCTGAGTTTATCTCCCAAAGCATAAGACAATTATTTCCGATTGGTTCAACATAGACATAATTGCCATCGGCAAGTGAGTAGGTAGTCTCTTTCCACCCTGTTTTTGAAGCATATGAATCAGGCCTCTGCATTTCCTGTTTAAGCTCGGCCAAAGGTCTTGCTATCCACTCCCTGCTGAGATCATCAACAGCTATTTGGGATGCGCATCCATTCAGGAAAACTATGAAAAACAGTAAATATCCTGCCTTAAACAACGTGATTAGCCGATATTTCATAATCCCGTCCTCCTCACAAGTAACCAATCCTTTTCTCTGCAATCATTTCTCTTTGCCTGAGAAATATATAACGTTCTATATGTGACCTGTCTTTCTGGTTTATATCCACAAACATCACTGAAACGTTGTAGTACCTTGAATTCTCAATTTGTTCAGCCCGACGGACAGTGGCCTTTACTGTAACCGGTTCAAAAGGCGGGTCTGTTACTTTAAAATTCAAAGTGATCTCCAAATAAGAGTTCTCTCTATAGAAGACTTCAGAGTAGAACTGCAAACCTCCGGCACTGATATCCTGCGTATAGAATTCATAAATTTTCCCAACCCTCTCAACTATCGGATCATCAGTAAATTGCTCCTCTCCAGGCTTCTCGATTCGCTGCACATTGATTCTTATGCGCTCAGTAAGTCTAAAATACTCGCGCTTATTTTTAATTTTCCTTCGCTTATTGCTTATGTCTTTGGGCTCAACTACCATCGGTGTAATTTTCCTTTAGTGCTTCAGTTCATAAATACGGTGCAGCACCGAGAGCGTCGATGCGCCGTGCCAGCGAGGCGCACGAGTGAGGCGTACCGTTATGTACGGCGAAGGAGCGCAACAAAGCCGGCGCGGATGCAGCGGCGCTCGAATGCAACCGTATTTATGAACTGAAACACTTTAACCTATTCTATAATATTATCCGTAAAAAAGTTAACAAGCTTTTTGAAGGTGCAATTTCACAGGTAACTGCGGACGGAGAGAAACGAAAATGAGGTATAGATGAGATAACCAAGAGCTCGCATCAGTCATATTCTGATGGATTGGAGAGATTTCCGGCAGGCTTTTGTGCTTTTCAATTTTGTCCCGACAAAAATGTTCCGACAAAAATGTTATGGCTACAAATATGTAGCATCATAAAAAATAAATCTTCCAATAAAATCAAGTTGATAGCTTCCTGGCACAGTTTTGGCTTGTTATATTCGGGTATTAATTTCGTTAAGGCAGGCTTCAGTCTGCAAAAATTTTAGGGGTCGGAGGGAGTTAATGAAACATATTAGGAGCATAACACTTGCGGTACTGACGGTAATGGCGCTGCTTTCTTTCTCAGCAGGTCTGGTTTTTGCGGAAGAACAGACGCCGGCTGGAATACAGGCGCCGGCGGTTGCGGCGCCGGCTCCGAAGATCGACACAGGGGATACCGCGTGGATGATTGTAGCCACGGCATTGGTCATGCTTATGACGCTGCCGGGACTGGCCCTGTTCTATGGAGGCATGGCAAAAGGAAAAAATGTCCTGAACACTCTGGCCATGTCTTTCGGCACATTCGCTATAGTCAGCGTTTTATGGGTCCTTTACGGTTATACCTTTGCATTCGGCACTGATGTGGGAGGTATCATAGGCAGCGCGGAGAAACTGTTTCTTTCGCATGTCGGCGTAAATAGTATCAGTGACCTTGCCAAGACAATACCCGAATTTATATTTGTGGCCTACCAACTCACATTTGCCGCTATTACTGTCGCTCTGGCAAGCGGTTCATATGTGGAAAGAATGAAGTTCTCTGCCTGGGTGCTCTTTTCAATACTCTGGCTCACCTTTACCTATCTGCCGATAGCCCATTGGGTGTGGGGAAACGGCTTCCTGGCTAAGTGGGGAGCCCTTGATTTTGCAGGGGGAACTGTCGTTCATATCAATGCCGGCGTCGCAGGGCTTGTTGGCGCGATTATGCTGGGGAAAAGAAAAGATCCGACATATAAGCCAAACAATCTTCCATTTGTCGTAATCGGAGCAGGTCTTCTTTGGTTCGGATGGTTCGGATTTAACGCCGGGTCCGCCCTGGCGGCAAATGGCCTTGCAGGGGCTGCCTTTCTTAATACCAATACCGCCACAGCCATGGCGACGATTTCGTGGATGGTGATTGAGTGGATACACGCCGGAAAGCCTACTGTCCTCGGTCTGGCCTCGGGCGCGGTTGCAGGACTTGTTACGATAACCCCGGCTGCCGGTTTTGTTAATATTACGGGATCAATTGTCATCGGGATAGCGGCGGGAGTGATCCCATACTGTGCCGTTGCATTCCTCAAACCCAGACTCGGCTACGATGATGCACTCGACGCTTTTGGAGTTCATGCAGTCGGCGGTACAATCGGAGCGCTTCTTACAGGAATTTTTGCCGATCCGGCGATCAATGAAGCAGGCAAAGGTGTTCTTTACGGGAATCCGGGCCAGTTCATGATACAGCTAATAGCAGTTGCCGTAACAATAGCCTACACGGCGGTTACAACCTTCATAATTTTCATGATTATCAAAGCAGTTATAGGTATCAGGGTCGATGTGGAACAAGAGATTACGGGTCTTGATGAAAGCCTGCACGGTGAAAGGGCCTATACGATTTAAATACAGGTTAAGGCTGAGGTTAAGGTTCAGGAAACCTCAGCCTTAACCTTACTATAAAGGAGATAAAACGTGAAAAAAATAGAAGCGATTATCAAACCGTTCAAACTTGACGAAGTGAAAGACGCCTTGCACGGCATCGGGATACAGGGCATGACTGTTACTGAGGTGAAAGGGTTCGGCAGGCAGAAAGGCCATATTGAACTTTACCGCGGGGCCGAATATGAAATTACGTTTGTGCCGAAGGTAAAAGTGGAACTGGTGATTGCCGATGCCATGCTCGATATGGTCATCTCTACCATACAGACAAAGGCTAATACGGGGAAAATAGGTGATGGCAAGATATTTGTATCGAATCTTGAGCAGGTCATAAGGATCAGGACAGGCGAAACAGGGGATACCGCAATCTGAAAAGGATTGCCTGAAAAATAGGCAGTTGCTGCCTATTTTTCAGGCATTTGCCGGTATATGTCGCTTATAACTCCCTGTTTTTTTATCATTGCAATTATGGCATTCCACTTGCTATCATAATGCCCGTATGTCTGTCCTAATCTGCAAAAATATAGAAAGCGAGGGGCCCGGCACTATTGAGGATTTCCTCCAGGCAGGGAATATTGCGTATACCATTGTGGAGATGTCAGGTGGAGATATTCCCGACCCCTCTGATTATGATATTCTTTTAATGATGGGCGGTCCAATGAGTGTTAATGAAAACGACATCTATCCTTATATTAAGAAAGAAGAAATCCTTGTCAGGGATTTTATTGCACGCAGCAAGCGGGTGCTCGGGGTATGCCTTGGAGCGCAGATAATGGCAAAGGCCCTTGGGGCAAGGGTATACAAGGGAGTTGAAAAAGAGATTGGCTGGTATGATATTGAAATTACTGAAGAAGGTCTTATGGATAAGCGCATGATGCGTCTTTCTTCACATCCTCAGACTGGGGATATTAAGAAGACATTCAAGGTCTTCCATTGGCACGGTGAGACTTTCGATATTCCAAACGGTGCTGTCCGGCTTGCAAGTTCGGCTCTCTATCCAAATCAGGCCTTCAGGTACGGCGAAAATGCTTACGCATTTCAGTTCCATATCGAAGTGCAAAAATCTATGGTATATGAGTGGCTGAAAAACGAGACCATAGATCTTGAAAAAGTAAAAGCTGAAACGGAAAATCTTTATGATGTCTATTTATCCCGGGCATACAAATTTTACGAAGCCTTTTTTTAGTCACGGCAGGAGGTGAGATATGAAAAAGATCGAGGCCATAATTAAACCGTTTAAGCTTGATGAGGTAAAAGATGCCCTGAATGAGATCGGCATCAAGGGTATGACAGTAACCGAAGTAAAGGGATTCGGCAGGCAGAAAGGGCACACCGAATTATACAGAGGCGCGGAATATGTAGTTGATTTCATCCCAAAAATAAAAATTGAAATAGTCACCTCTGATGTGCTCGCACCACAAGTTGTCAATGCAATAGAAAAATCGGCTAAAACAGGAAAGATCGGGGACGGCAAGATATTCATCTACTCGATAGAGGACGTTATCAGAATCAGAACAGGAGAGCGCGGAGAAACCGCAGTATAAAATAAAGGAGGATGTATGACACCGAAAGACGTAATCAAGATGGCCCAGGAAAACAAGGCAGTGATGGTTGACTTCAAGTTCCTTGATTTTCCAGGTATCTGGCAGCACTTTGCTGCGCCAGTCTGCGAATTAAAAGAGGAAATATTCGATGAAGGTCTTGGATTTGACGGTTCATCAATCAGAGGATGGCAGGCTATCCACTGTTCTGATATGCTCGTCATTCCCGATCCGTCTACAGCCATTATGGACCCCTTTACGGAGCGCCCCATGATGAGCCTGATTTGCAACATTGTAGACCCTATCACAAAAGAAAACTACACTAGGGACCCAAGGTATATT
>JBEKJD010000073.1:0-17923 GCA_050011415.1 Dissulfurispiraceae bacterium
AATGAAGGCGCTTTCGACAAGGAATGATGAACCTGAAAAGGCCAGCCGGCCTTTTGATATTGATAGAGACGGTTTTGTCATGGGAGAGGGCGCCGGTATTGTATTTCTCGAGAGCCTCGAGAGCGCCCTTGCAAGGAATGCAAAAATTTATGCCGAAGTTGTAGGGTATGGCATGTCCAGTGATGCTTATCATATTACAACTCCGGCTCCTGAAGGCGAAGGCGCCACACGATGCATGAGGGCCGCTTTAAAAGATGCCGGTCTCGGTCCTGAAAAGATCGATTACATAAACGCCCATGGTACCTCGACGAAATATGGAGATGAGCTTGAAACATCGGCGATCAAGACCGTCTTCGGAGAGCATGCGTACAAATTATGCGTCAGTTCTACAAAGTCTATGGTGGGACATCTTTTGGGAGCTGCCGGCGGGGTGGAGGCTATATTCTCTGTTCTCAGTATTTACAATGGCAAAGTGCCTCCGACAATCAACCTGGACAACCCTGACCCGGAATGTGATCTCGATTATGTCCCCAAGACTTCCAAACAGGTTGATGTAACGTATGCGCTGTCAAATTCTTTCGGTTTTGGGGGAACAAATGCCTGCCTTATCTTCGGAAAATATCGGGGGAATTGAGTCTTCTCTCGGCTACACGTTCATAGATAAGTCGCTCCTTGCCAGTGCCCTCACCCATAAATCATATCACCATGAAAATATAAGCTCCGCAGGTACCCACAATGAAC
Organism: Dissulfurispiraceae bacterium; assembly: GCA_050011415.1. Lineage (GTDB taxonomy): Bacteria > Nitrospirota > Thermodesulfovibrionia > Thermodesulfovibrionales > Dissulfurispiraceae > JADFXI01. The sequence goes on from JBEKJD010000073.1 coordinate 742, forward strand.
GGCTGGAATTCCTGGGAGATTCGGTGCTCGGGCTCATAATAGCAGAGGTACTGTATCTCCGCCAAGAGTCTCTTAACGAAGCCGGCATGTCGAAAATAAAATCCTATCTCGTGAAAGAACAGGTGCTTTTCGAATTGGCCTCAAAGCTTTCGCTCGGAGATTATCTGAGTCTGGGAAAGGGCGAAGAAGTCACTGGAGGCCGCCAGAAAAAATCTGTTTTGTCCAATGCATTTGAAGCGCTGGTAGGCGCAATTTTCCTTGACAGCGACTATGTAATGGCCAGAGAGGTGGTACTTCGCCTTTTTGAAGAAATGATCGGTCGTGCAATCATTAAGAAGGAGGCCTGCGACTTCAAAAGCGAGCTTCAGGAGAAGGTCCAGAGCGTTTTAGGCACTCTCCCCGAGTACCGGATAGTGAAGCAGGAGGGTGAGGAGCACAAAAAGATATTTACGACTGAGGTGTATATACACGGGACGCTGTTCGGACGCGGCGCCGGCAAGAGCAAAAAGGAATCTCAGATGGCTGCTGCAAAAGAGGCGCTACAAAAATTGACGGTTTCATAAAAAGTTCATAGGCAAGGCGCGCAAATGCCGAGGAATGAGGCGTACTTATCTGTACGTTGAGTGACGAGGCATGCAGCGTAACGAAGCATATGGACTTTTTATGGAACCGTATGAGCATGAATAAAAAAATTCTTTCATGGTGCCTGTTTGATTTTGCGGGCTCCAGCTACTCGGCCATTATAGCCGCTGTCATATTTCCTGTTTACTATACAAGCGTTATTATCGGCAATACATCCGGCGGGGGTGATATATGGTGGGGCCGGGCGATATCGGTGAGCATGGCCCTTGTTGCTGTAAGTTCTCCCTTCCTCGGCGGCGTCGCTGATCATGCAAAAATTCGGAAGAAACTGCTCTTTGCTTACACGTTATTGTGCGTAATTTCTGTTGCAGCCCTTTCCTTTTTGCAAAAGGGAATGGCGGCCGGAGGGTTCATGCTCATTGTGCTCGCGAACCTAGGCAAGGAAGGAGGGCTTGTATTTTACAATTCCTTTCTTCCTGAAATTGCCGGACCCGGGTACCAGGGAAGGGTTTCCTCATGGGGTTTTGCAATAGGATATGCAGGTTCGATCGCCTCTCTCTTGCTGGCGCTGGCGCTGATAGATAAAGGTTTACTGGCCTCCGTATGGCCCATGACAGCACTTTTTTTTGTGCTTTTCTCACTCCCTGCCTTTATATTCCTTCCTCCTGACGGGATGTCGTCGCTCGGATTGCCGGGAGCTGCAAGGGAAGGCTTGCGGAATACTCTTGCTGTATTAAAGAAAATATGGGCTGAAAAAGAGCAGAGGAAACTCCTGATTGCTTATCTCATCTATGCTGATGGTGTAAATACAGTTATTGTCTTTTCGAGCATTTTTGCGGCTACTACGCTTCATTTTACTCCGCGGGAATTGATTCTGGTGTTTCTTACTGTTCAGTTTACGGCACTGGGCGGAGCGTTTCTAATGGCAAAGCCTACCGATGTCTGGGGGCCTAAAAAAGTAGTAGTGCTCTCTTTATATTTATGGGTGATGGTATCGGTTGCAGCTTTTTTTGTGACGACCAAGATATATTTCTTTATCATTGCCTCGGCAGCGGGATTGGGTCTTGGCACTGTACAGGCGGCGACAAGGGCCTTTTATGCCGGGTTTATTCCCGAGGGCCGGGAATCCGAGTATTTCGGCGTTTACGCGCTGATGGGCAAAACGTCCGCCATCGCAGGCCCTCTTCTTTTCGGCTATGTATCCGCCGCATTCGGCAGTCAACGGCCTGCGGTGCTATCGGTTGGGATATTTTTTATCCTGGGGTTGTTGATCGTGCGCAGAGTCAGGGGCGGCGGACCTAATATATAAACGAAGGCAATGTCCCCTTCATAATTAACATTTAACATTGCCGTAACACGCCATAAGCTATAATAATAACATGATGCATGCTTTTTATACATTTCTCATCGCTCTGTCCAATAACTTTGATAATATTGGAGTCAGAGTTGCTTACAGCCTTCGGGGTATAAAAATATCCAATCCAATAAATTTTTGGATTTCTGTAATTACATTTTTTATCTCAGGGTTTGCGGCTTACTCAGGAACGTATATATCCGGACTTTTTACTAAACAAATGGGATCGATAATAGCTATGCTGCTTCTTTCAGCTATTGGTTTATGGATGATAATTGATCATTACAGAAAAAAGAGCAAGGATGCCCATAGAGAGTCTGATCTGGAAGATGGAAAAAATATCTTGCATGTTTTGGCAAAGCCTGAAATCGCAGATGTGGATAACTCAAAACACATCGATTTTAAAGAGGCGACTGTCCTTGGCATTGCGCTATCGATTAACAACGTAGGCGGAGGAATAAGCGCCGGGATGATCGGGTTGAGCTCTTTTTGGGTAGGACTTTTGTCCGCAGTGATAAGTTTTATCGCCCTTTGGTCGGGCAACTATATTTCAGAATACTTTATAAAGTGGCGTATAGCTGATAAAGCCACAGTTGTAGCAGGTCTTGCATTAATTGCAATCGGCATAGAACAGCTTTTTTAGCATCGAACAGGGCAGTACCCCCTCCTTAATGCGCATCTGCTGTTTTTTCGGTTGATGCACTATAAGATTTTACTTTGACCCTTACCTCCTGATTCCTGTAATGAATCGAAAGACGTGATTGATACCATGCGATTTCCCGGTCGGGTATCTTCTGTCCCGTTTCAGGCTTGATTTGAAGCGGCGCATCATAGGATATGGTCAGTTCCTCTCCGTTATCGAGTTCGATTGTCTGTTGCAGCGGAAGCAGTTCTTTTTTGTCGATTATCAATGTTCTGTTAAAATTTCTTAACACATAAGTGTCTTGTGTTTCCTGGATGGTATAGTCTGTGATAGTCCACCACATAAAGCTGTTTTTCAGTCCATCTGCAAGGACGACGCTCTTGTATTTATCAAGTTTCGGTTTGCTTCTGATTACTCCGTTATCCTCTTTGACCTCGCCTGCCAGGAAACCGAGATAATAGATTCTCAGGTCGAGCGCATTGCCGGAAAGATTTAAGAAGGCATCTCCGGTCATAGTCGCGTCATTTTTTTCATAGTCTATCGACAAAACCGCCTGGATCGACTTAATGTTATTCATCTTTGCAAGTAACTCAGAGAAGGAAAGGCCCTCGCGGGACGGTCTTTCAGCATATTTCGGCGCACAGGAAGCAAAAATGCCGAGAGCCAGAATCAAAGAGCCAAGAGCCAGGATCAAAGAAAAAAGATGATGTTTTCGGCTCCCCGCTCTATGCTTTAATATGTTCCATTGCTTCTTCAACGTTCTTCACCCCCACAATGGTAAGCCCCAAAGCGGTCTTCAGGCGCTCCATGTTGCCTTTTGGAATGATAGCCTTCTCAAAGCCTATCTTCGCAGCCTCTTTCAGCCTTGTTTCCCCCTGTGCGACTGCCCGCACTTCACCTGAAAGTCCGACCTCTCCGAAAATGCAGGTTTTTGAATCTATCGGTATCTCTCTGAACGATGATGCAATTGCAGCAATAACGCCGAGGTCTGAGGCCGGCTCTATTACTTTCAGACCCCCGACAACATTGATGAAGATATCCATCCCGCCCAAATGCATGCCTGCCTGCTTTTCGAGCACGGCAACAAGGAGATTTACCCGGTTAAAATCGACACCCATACTTGTCCTTCTCGGCATGCCGAACGTTGTCGGCGCTACCAGCGCCTGTATTTCGACGAGCAGGGGGCGTGTGCCTTCCATGGCGGCTATTACCGTAGAACCTGAAACATTGAGCGGTCTTTCCGATAAAAAAAGTTCAGAAGGGTTGTTGATTTCCGACAGGCCGCTGTCGGTCATTTCGAAGACGCCGATTTCATTGGTTGAGCCGAACCTGTTTTTTACTGTGCGCAGTATCCGGTAAGGATGCCCCCTGTCGCCTTCAAAATAAAGTACCGTATCAACCAAATGTTCCAGTACCCTTGGTCCCGCAATTGCACCCTCTTTTGTTACATGCCCTATAAGGAAAACCGGCAGCCCGGTTTTTTTTGCAAAGAGCATTATTTTGGCGGCTGATTCCCTTATTTGGCCTACGGAGCCCGGCGCCGAGGTCAGGTCCCCGGTAAAAATCGTCTGGATGGAATCGATCACCAGGACGGAAGGCTTGATTTCACCGGCAACAGCGATAATATTCTCAACCAGTGTTTCGGGAAGCAGGATGATTGTTTCGGCATTGATTGAAAGCCTTTCAGCTCTTAATTTGATTTGCTCCGGAGATTCTTCACCCGAGACATAGAGGACTGTTTTGTTCCCCAAAAAGTCTTGCGACTTTTCGGGGACCCCATTCCGTGTTCTGACTTGCGACTTCTGCCCTGCTATTTTTGCCAGGGCCTGCAGGATAAGCGTGGATTTACCTATGCCGGGATCCCCGCCTATGAGGACAACGGCGCCATCGACCAATCCTCCGCCCAAAACGCGGTCCAACTCCTGTATGCCGATGCAGTTTCTCCGTTCTTTCCCCCCGGTGATTTTGTTCAAAGGCTGAGCTTCAGCAATTCCGCCGAAGGCGTTCGACGATTTCAAAGCCCTGGGGCTCTGCCGTTCTTCAGAAAAACTGTTCCATGCTCCGCAATCAGGGCATTTGCCGAGCCATTTAGGGCTTGCGTAGCCGCAGGACTGACACTGGAAAATAGTTTTTATTTTATTCATAAGTTAATTTTTATATGTGTTATTCGCATGGGCAGTGGCGTTTTTCTTTGCGATCAATTAGTCTATTGTGCCATATACACATCGCCTACTGAATATTGGCCGCTATTCCAATTTTAGGTTTGTGGGGCGGGCGTTACCGCCCCACTGTTGATGACCCAGGTGATCTCAAAGAAAAACACCACTGCCCATGCTCATATGCTATTTTATTATTTATTATTTTTCACTTACGATTTATTTTATTTATATGTTTAGCAGCCGCATTCCTTTACCCAGTGCAAGAGAACTTTCTATTGCGCTGGCAACGAATGCCTTCGCCTCCGTGGCGGCATCGATAAGCGAAGTCCCTTTTGCCAGCAGTGCGGTAATTGCAGCCGAGAATGCACAGCCTGTTCCGTGATATTCACCGGCAATTTTCCTGCCCCATAACTTGTGGAATGTTGTTCCGTCATAAATCAGCTCAAGTGTCTCTTTCTCCAGATGGCCGCCCGTGATGATTACTACTTCCGGTCCAAACTGCTTTAATGCAATGGCAGCCTCCTCCATGGTTCTTTCGTCCGATACCGGAATGCCGGTGAGTGTTGAAGCTTCCACAATGTTCGGTGTAATTGCCTTTGCCAGAGGAAACAACTCTTCTTTCATCGCTTCGGCAGCCTTTTTTTCGAGCAGACTCGCGCCTGTTGATGATAATATAACCGGGTCTACCACGAGGTTCTGCAGGCTGTATGACGTTACTGCCTTAGCCACAAACCTTACGGCATCAGCTGACAGGAGCATGCCTGTTTTAAGGGCATCTGGCCGCATATCAGACAGCAGTGTGGTTAATTGTTCGAATAAAACTGGACCTTCTATCCTTTCAATTGCGCTGACCTTGAATGTATTTTGAGCTGTAACAGCGGAAAGTGCGGAGAAACCATAGACGCCAAAGTGGTGAAAAACCTTGAGATCAGCCTGTATCCCTGCCCCTCCCGAAGGGTCAGAGCCTGCTATGGTGAGAGCTGTATTCATGCTGAAATATTATATCAGGCTGTATCTGATATTGACAAATGTGTATAATTTTTAGTATGTTATTACTCTTGTTTGCTTTGCAGTCAGTTAACACTAAGGGAAGGTATAAAAATGAGAACCAGATTTGCCAGGAAAGATGAGATTGAGCGGAAATGGTATGTTGTGGATGCGAAGGACAAAGTCCTCGGCAGGTTGGCCTGCAGAGTTGCATCGTACATAAGGGGAAAGCATAAACCAATATTTACCCCTAATGTGGATACCGGAGATTTTATGATTATTATTAATGCCGATAAAGTTAAGGTTACCGGCAACAAGCTTGTGGGCAAAGTATATCAGCACCATACCGGCTATATAGGGAACCTGAAGGAGAAATTGCTCAAGGACAGGATGAATACAGAGCCGGAGAAAGTGATTGAGGATGCGGTCTGGGGAATGCTTCCCAAAAACAGGCTCGGCAGGGCGATGATAAAAAAGCTGAAAGTGTACCGGGGTCCGGAGCACGGTCATCAAGCTCAGAAACCCGAGTTAATAGAAATTACTAAGTAAGGAGTTAATTAATGGCATCGATCAATTATAATTCAACCGGCAGAAGAAAGCGGTCTACAGCGCGGGTAACCCTTGTTCCAGGGAAAGGCGCTATAACCGTTAATGAAAGGGATATAGATGCGTATTTCCCAAGAGAGACTTTGAGAATGATTATAAGGCAGCCGCTCCAACTTACCGGCACCACAGGAAAATATGACGTGGTCGCCAGTGTGAATGGTGGAGGTCTCAGCGGGCAGGCCGGCGCATTGCGGCATGGAATCGCGAGGGCGCTGGTTGCTTCTGATGCGGATATGAAGACCAAGCTTAAGAAAGAGGGATTTCTTACCAGGGACCCGAGAGAAGTGGAGAGAAAGAAATACGGCCAGGCCGGCGCCAGGAGAAGGTTCCAGTTCTCCAAGCGTTAATAAGTACGGAACAGTGATAAAATGGGGCCCGTTCGTTGAACGGGCTTTTTATTTAATGGAGCATGTGCGATGATTAAAGTGGCGATTTGCGGGGGCAGCGGGTATACCGGCGCCGAACTTCTGAGAATACTGTTGCTGCATCCTGAAGTGGAAGTAACAGCAGTGACATCGGAGAGGTCTGCCGGCAAGAGGATATCCGATCTTTTCCCTCACCTGCATCGTTATTCTCATCTTGTGTTTGAGCCTCTTGACAAAAAAGAACAGCTGGCTGGGAAGGCGGAGCTTTTTTTCATGGCCTTGCCCCATGCCGCATCACAGGATGCAGTGGCCTTTTTCTTTAATAAAGGGAAAAAAGTCATAGACCTCTCCGCTGATTACCGCCTGTCTGACGCAGCGGTATATGAAGAATGGTATAAAACTGCCCATAACTATCAGGAGACCTTAAAGGAAGCTGTCTACGGGCTTCCTGAGCTGCACCGTGAGCGGATAAAACAGGCTTCTCTCATTGCCAATCCAGGCTGTTATCCCACTGGCGCCATTCTCGGCCTCTATCCTGCAATCAAAGAGGGAATTATTGATACCGGCACAATTGTTATCGACTCCAAATCCGGAGCATCAGGCGCCGGGCGAAAGGCTGAAGCGGCCTTCTCTTACTGTGAAGTGAACGAGGGATTTAAGGCATACGGGATCGCGGTCCACCGCCACACCCCGGAGATAGAGCAGGAGTTATCGGCTCTGGCAGGGAAAAAACTTGTGGTGAATTTCACGCCCCATCTTGTGGCGATTGACAGGGGGATTGTTTCGACGATATACGGGAAATTGGGCGGCGCTATTGATACCGAAGATGTGCGGGAGCTTTACAAAAAGACTTATGGCGCTGAACCGTTTGTGATAGTTCTCGAAGAGGGCGTGCTTCCTGATGCAAAGCATGTGCGAGGCAGCAACTATTGCGAAATCGGGCTCAAGGTGAATAAAAGGACAGGCACATTGATCATTGTTACCGCAATAGATAATCTTGTGAAAGGGGCATCAGGTCAGGCGGTGCAGAATATGAATATTATGATGGACTTACCCGAGACAACGGCGCTTGAATCATTGGCGCTTTTTCCATAATGCCGGATTCAAATTGTGAATACCGTGTCGGCGTCATCTCCGACACCCATGGCCTTATGCGGCCTGAGGCCCTTACAGCGTTTCAGGGTGTTTCCCTGATTATCCATGCTGGTGACATAGGGACCCAGGAAGTGCTGCGGCAGTTGAGCTCTGTTGCTCCTGTTGTTGCAGTGCGCGGAAACACTGACCAGGATTATTGGGCCTGCGAACTGTCGCTTACTGAAGTGGTTGAGATTGGGACAGTCTCGCTTTATGTGCTCCACAATGCCGGTGAACTTGATCTGGACCCTGGAGCATCGGGATTCAGCGCTGTTATTTCCGGCCATTCGCACCGCCCCCTGAAAGAAAAGCGTAACGGCGTATTCTTTCTTAATCCGGGCAGTGCCGGACCAAAGAGGTCCAAGCTGCCGGTATCGGTTGCGATACTCTCAATTAAAGACAAATCAGTGGACGCACGAATAATCGGATTATGAGGTTGACCGTATGACAACGAAAATCATAACACCAAAAGGATTTCTTTTTTCGACCGCAGAGGCGGCAATTAAAAAGCCCGGCAGGAAGGACCTGGGGCTTATTTATTCAGAAAGTGAAGCGGTTGTTGCCGGAATGTTTACCACCAATGCTGTCAAGGCTGCGCCTGTGAAGCTCGACATGAGACGGATCAGGTCCGGGAAAGGGCGGGCGATTATCGTCAACAGCGGAAATGCCAATGCCTGCACTGCGGAGCAGGGCATGAGGGACGCTATGGAAATGACGGCCCTGACTGCCGAAGCGTTGAAATTGAAATCAGGTTCTGTCTACGTATGTTCTACAGGAGTGATCGGCACTTGTATGCCGATGGAGAGGATACGCAGCAAGATCGCCGGGTTTCCAGACTCACTGACAGACTCCCTGGGCCGTTCAGGTATTGACGACGTTGCCGCTGCCATTATGACAACCGATACTTTTCCAAAGGTTGTCAGCAGGAAGATGAAGGCAGGTGGCCGGTCCATTACGATTTCCGGAGTGTGCAAGGGAGCAGGGATGATATGCCCCGATATGGCCACCATGCTTTGCTTTATTATGACTGATGCGGTTGTTGAACGGTCCGCTCTCGACAAGGCCCTGAGAAGCGCTGTAGAGCAGTCTTTTAATTTGATTACAGTTGACGGCGATATGTCTACAAATGATACGGTCCTGATGATGGCAAACGGTATGGCAGGCAATGATCCGATTAAGAAACCATCTGCTGACTTTGAGCGTTTCTCGTCCGCACTTTCGCAAATCACCCGCGAATTAAGCGAGATGATAATAAGAGACGGAGAGGGTGCTTCAAAGTTTGCAAAGGTTGTGGTAAAAAATGCAAAAAATAATGGCGAGGCCAAAAAGGGGGCTTTTGCGATTGCCAATTCGCTGCTGGTTAAGACCGCGCTTTGCGGTAATGATGCGAACTGGGGAAGAATCATGGCTGCCCTCGGTTACTCCGGAATCAGCATCAGAGAGGACCGGACCGACATTATTCTTAACGGCATCAGAGTGGCGAATAAAGGAAAAAGTACGGGGAAGGACAAAGAGGCAAATGAAAGTCTTCGCGGCGCCGAGATTATAATAACAGCTGATCTCCATCTCGGCAAAGGCGCTGCAACGGTCCTGACCTGTGATTTGACCGAAGAATATGTAAAGGTCAATGCAGAATATAGAACATAAGGACTGGTCAGGCAATTTAAGCTGTGATCGAATCCTTTTATCCGCTAATATAAATGTTGGGCCGCTTTTTCATGTGAGATGCTGGCGTCTGAACAACACCCGATGAGATATAACTCACCGGTCATCCGTATATCAACTCCTTTAAATGACCCGCATGCAGAGCATAAGCCGCCACAGCCTTTCATTCTCTTATCCTCTTCCCGCAAGAAGGCTTTCCCGTCTGATATCTTACATTGAATATTTGGTACCCATTCATAGCCCATAGTCAATCTCCCTTAAACTATAGTTTTGTCCTTCGCTTCTCTGGTCAAGTGTTTCCCCTTCACCATGAGGTGGATTGATGCTATGATCATCTGCATCTTCTTCAGACAACTCAAAAGACTCGAAATTTTTTATTTCGTGAATCACGGACGCACCGAGCTTTTTCTCTATGATGATATCACTCAGGCTTTCTCCTCTGAAAATATCAGTGGAACCGTTTTTCCATATGATCTTGTAATGTTTCATATGTATTCCTCATGCCGGGTCAGTTCTTAATTATGTTATCTGTATGCATTAATTGTGCTAACAATAAATCTGTTGTTTTTGAGGTCTTTTTTTGTAACCAGGAATTGTCAGATTAACAGGTGTGTTAACTTAGTTGACTTCTGATAAATTTTCTTTTTCCGGCTTTTATAAGGTAATTCCCTTTTGCGATCTTTTTGTTGGGGTCATCAATTTTCTGCTCATCTATGCTGACTGCGCCCTGCTTTATAAGCCTCATGGCCTCGCCTGTGCTTGAGACGAGACCGGATGATTTCAATATCTGTGGAAGCCAAAGGTTTTCCTCTGTCCAGTGAAGCTCAAAAACAGGGATTTCATCAGGGGTCCCCTTTTCTTTAAAGACCTTGTCGAATTCCTCTTTTGCATGAAACGCCGCTTCTCTTCCCCAATACCTCTCCACGAGTTCGAGAGCAAGGTCTTCCTTTGCTTTCTTCGGATGCACAGTTGCGGACCGCAGACCCTCTTTAAGGTCATTCAATGCCTCATTAGTGATATGGCTAAGTAGTTCGTAATACTTGATCATAATAGTGTCATTAATAGACAGCAGCTTACCGTACATGTCGTTCGGAGGGTCAAAAATACCCACATAGTTGCCCAGGCTTTTAGACATCTTTTTCACGCCGTCGAGCCCCTCCAGCAGGGGCATTATCACAAGAGCCTGCGGAGGCTGGCCGTATTCCTGCTGCAATTCTCTGCCCATGAGCAGATTGAACCTCTGGTCAGAGCCTCCGAGCTCCACGTCGGCACTAAATCTTCACGCTCAAGCATCCGCGCGACCGTTTGCTTTGCTTGCAGCCTGACTATCTCCATAGCGGTCAGCTTCATCAGCCATTCGCTGTTGAACCGTATAGAGGTCTTTTCGGGATCAAGTATTTTAAATACCTGCTCCTTATAGGTTTCCGCGTTTTTTAACACATCCTCTCTTGTCAAAGGCTTTCTTGTCTCGGATTTGCCGGTGGGATCACCGATTATACCGGTAAAATCCCCGATCAGAAAAATAATCTCGTGACCCAATTCCTGAAACTGACGCATTTTCTCAAGCAGAACGGTGTGGCCGAGATGAATGTCGGGAGCTGTGGGGTCAAAACCCGCCTTAATCCGCAAGGGTTTTTTTTCTTTGAAGGATTTCCCGAGCAAGTGGAGCAACTCTTTTTCTGGAATTATTTCTACAGTTCCTCTCTTGATCGTTGCAAACTGTTCATCCGGAGAAAGCATGGCTACTATAATAAAATTTGCGGACGGCCCAGGTCAAATAAGGAGGCAACTTAGGGAAACAGGCGCGGGAGAAAACGGGGTGTTTTTTTCATATATTCCCCGTATTCGGCCCCGAATTGTTTCAGCAGGCGGCGCTCTTCGGACAAAGCGCCGTAAATGAAGTAAAGGTCGGCAAGAACGCTCACCAGGATCCCATTTCGGGTGATAAGCGGATTGAAGGTGAAGATAATCAATCCTGCTGCGTAGAGGGGATGTCGTACGATTCCATAAGGACCGCGGGTGATAAGGCGGTTTGCGGCAAGCCCCTCTCTATCGCCGGACACCCGGCGTCTGGTGATAAACAGCCAGGCCTGTCTGCATCCAAGGAACTCCCATGGATCGAGCACCCGGAATATATAGACCCCGAAAAAGAAACCCGCAAGCTGAATACCATGCATCAGCCATCGAAACCAATGGGGGCCTTTGAAAAGGGTCACGTCGGGAAGCGCGCGGATTAAGACAAATGCCGCCCCTGTCATTATGATGCTAAAAAGAGTGTAAAGGAAACGGTAGAAGGCCTTCATAAAGGTTTCGCCAGCGTACTGCGCAACGAATCCCTTTGTGTGGTCCCGAACACAGACACTGTGGACAAAGGCGAAGGCCAGAAAAATGCATAGTATGATGAATATCTCTTGCATGACCCTCGATAATATGAAAGTTGAACTGTTATGCCGCCGATAGTTCGGACATTTATAATCTTTTTGATTTATGTTTTATAGGACGAGGCGCAGGCACCCCGTAAAGCATACCATCGGCACTAATATCTTCATCGATATCCGGCCAGTGGACACCGTGACCATCACCTATGATTTTGTAATTTGCCCGTTGTTTCGGTGTTGCGTCAGATAATCTCCATGACCACGCAAGAGGGACACTGATGACACGTCCATCAACGAGATGCGCCGTAATTGTATCCTCGGTGACGGTTACTTTCCTAATTCTTACTTCTTGCAGTTTCACCACAGTGCTCATGCCATGTCTCCATTATTTTGTTTAGCCGGAATTGGCAATTTATCTTCGATCATACCTTCCACATGCATTTTAATAGCTTCATGCATATTTTGTTCTGTATCTTCACGAGTAGCGCCCATTGCAATGCAACCCGGCAAGTCCGGCGAATATGCCGAATAGTTATTTTCAGCCTTTTCAATTTCAATAAGGAATCGATGCATATGGCCTTTCCTAAATCCAAGATTACCGTTACTGCGAGTAAAAAGAAAGCCGGGAATCGGACTCGAACCGACGACCTGCTGATTACTAATTCACTGGCGGAATAGAGGTGAACCCTCGAATATTTAAGCGATTTCATATTTTGCATTCCTATAATTCCGCTTATTATCAGCACTTAAAATCCTCTTAATTTCAAACCTCGATAATTTGAAAGTTGAACCGCACGCCTATCATGTCAACAGATATGTTTTTACTTTATCGACAAATTTTCTTGCCTTGGGCAATATTTCATCGACATCGCTTTTTGCAACTTCTGCCTGTTCCATATAGTCGCCCTTTTGCCTAAGCTCAAAGGCGCGATGTAATGTTTTTGATAATTCCTCATCAAAGGTCCTATTCTTGATGAATTCCCTGTCAAATAAGGAAATTGCCCCGGCATGTTTTGAAGTTCCCTTTTCTTTTTCCTGGAGAAGGGCTAATACAGCATAGAACATCGCGTAATAGAGGCGGTTCATCACCGCGCGCATGCTCATGCCTTCCTTGAGAAGAACTTCTGCTTCTTTTATGGAATCTTCGGCCTCTTGAAGTCTGTATTTTATTAGCGCAAACACTTCTTCCTTCATACAGCAACACCTTCACGATAGACATTTTTTATAAAAACTGATTCGCTGAGCGGACTTTTTTTGACAGCATCCACGCTGACAGCGACGGGCATAATGAGTATATCTTCGTGGAAGCCGGCCTCCCATGCGCATTCACTGATATACTTTTCGACTGAGTGGTCGAGATGATCCACAACAACCAACACATCAAGGTCTGATTCCTCAGTGGCATCTCCCCTCGCTCTTGAGCCGAATACTCTCAGTTCAAGAACTTGTATTTCTTGCGATAACAGTTGTTTGAATTTTTCTATTACTCTAAAGTCTTTTTCCTGCATTCTTAACTCCTTTCTTTCACAAAAGCACTCCTTCTACTTCTATAGCCTTGGCAAGCAGAGAATACCGTTCAGGGCTGTTTTCCCATTCATTCCGAGTAAAGACGACCGGGACGATGACAATGCCATGTTCAAAACCGGCCTCCCAAGCGCAATCGCTGACATAATCGAAATCCTGCTCACTGCAATCATCGCCGAGAACGACCAATACATCTATATCAGAATATGGCCCGGCATAACCCCTGGCTCTTGAACCGAATAAAAACAGTTTATATAAACCAACGCGCTCCAAGAGCAATAATTTGAATTTATCGAGCGCTATTTTTTCAGTCGTGTTTATTTCAGCCTCCGGTTACTTAGTTCTAATTATTGATGAGCCTGATATAGGCTTCCCAATTTTTCTTCTTTTATCTTCGCTTTAAATAACCTTCAAGATCACGATAATAATTTTCGTGTGGGCCAATCATAATTAATTCCAGGCCGGTTTTAATCATTCTGTATGAAAGAAGATACTGGATGGATTTAATTTTGAACTTATAAACGTAAATTCCTCTGAGATCCCCTTTCTTTTCTTCTCCAGTCAGAGGGTCCTCAATTATTTTTTTTACTTCCTTATCTAAAATTTCCTTTTCCTGCTGAGAAAACTTTTTGATCTTATTTTCAAATGTTCTTGATTGATAGATTTTCATCCTTTATGTTATCCGAACTTGTATTCTGATCTTTCGCCTTGCTCCAGTTCCTCCAGACCCATAAGCATTTCCTTGATGAGAGTATATGTTAAATCCGGATTCTCCTCAGCGCATTTGCCTATTTTTGCCCAGTGCTCTATTTGACCGGTTATAGAGCGATGGTCAACGCGGCTGGATTTCTTTGCTTCATTGACTAATTTTTCCGATATTCTTACAGCTGTGGCCACTTCATTACCTCCGAATCTTTTTTTTACTTTTTATATATTATAGCCATCGGCATAGCATATTGCAATGTAATGTATACAGAGTTTTCTGAGGTAAAAAGAAAGCCGGGAATCGGACTCGAACCGACGACCTGCTGATTACGAATTCACTGGATGTAGAGCAAGTCCCTCTCAGGGTCATATTCAATTTTCATTTGTCTCCTCCTTTTTTGAAGTTTTTGCCATATCTTGCCTTCACAGTTAACAGAATAAACTGTTCGCCCTTATATTTATAATATACCGTAACTTCTTTTTCTTCAAAGAATTTCCCTTCCCATTCCCTGTTATAAGTGAATTGTCCCGCACTGACTCTGACCCTATGTTAGGGCATAATTATGGAGAAGCAAGCAAAAATCTGATAAAAATGACAAAATAGAGAAAAAGGAGGACAGCAATGGAAACGACAAGGTTTATACACTGGCGGGACGGAGATATGTGGCTTGGCTATCTGGAAGAATATCCCGATTATATGACCCAGGGGGAATCATTTGAAGAACTTAAGGAAAATTTAAGAGATTTACATAAAGACTTAACCAGTGGCGCTATTCCCTGTGTTCGTAAAGTTAGTGAACTTGAATTGGTATGAAAAGAAAAATCCTGATCGGAAAATTAGAGGAAATGGGTTGTATTTTGATCAGGCACGGTGGAAGGCACGATTGGTATCAAAATCCGGGAACAAAGGTCTCGCAACCCGTTCCGAGGCACAATGAAATAAATGAAAATATTGCAAAGCATATTTTAAAAATACTGCGAAACGCTCAAAGCTAAAATGGTTCATCCTGCCGGCCATAATAGGCCCACTCGTTTGGAGACTCTATGGTTTCAGAAGAAAAAAAGAAAGCCGGGAATCGGACTCGAACCGACGACCTGCTGATTACGAACCCGAATTACTATGGACCAGGACCCCCGAAACACGCCACGGAACAAGGACTGGTGCGGGTTTGCAAAAACCAAGCATCACCCAGTATCACTGATTATCACTCGGCAACTTGCACACAACCTGCACAGTGTTTTCAATGTTTCATGTATAGTCCGTAAAATCCGCCATGGTTTCCTTCATATGCTCTCTGGCGTTGGACTGCCTATCCAGTGCCTCCGGCCCAGGATATTCTTCGTAAACTACCTCGCAGTTTTCGACAAACTCGCTGCCCAAATATATCTTGCATTGATTTTTGTGTATCTGCTCAATCCCCCGAACTATTCTCGACAACATCTTTTGTATCATCAGGTACAACGAAAAGAGCGTAAGCAGTATGGCACCCAACAGGAAAAGCAGTAGAAACTCTGTCATGCGTCGCCTCCTTATTAAACGGGCCGGTTCCCCAAGTAAAGAATCCGAGGGAGTGCTCCAGAGATGCCACTGACGGCAAGCACGCCAAGTGCGACCAGAACAGCTTCCTTTCCTCCGGCAATCCCTGATCCAATGAACCACCATGCAGCGAAGCCTGAGAGAGAACACACGAAATAGAAGACACCGTGGTGAAGACCATACGCCAGCAAACGCACCCATTTGCTGCGAACTGGTCGCTTCGTACCCGGAAGAGAATCCACGACAATCCCACCATGGCGACAAGCATCCTTGCCGTCCCCAACGGAAAGGGCATTGTCAAAAATATAAAGACCATACCGATAGCCAGCGCAGCCTTGAAACACACTCCAAGCTACCGCAAAGGCACAAAACCAGTCTGGATGGCATACAGGGAAGTTCACGATCTGCATCATGACCCAGGCCTCTCGTCGCTCTCCGTCCTCGTAGCCCATTCCCTGACTTCGGCGGCGTCCTCCTCTGAAAGCCCCAGCATCTTGTTGACTCCGCTTGCGTTCCCCTCATCGTATCCTCGCGCGTATCCATAGTACACCCCTGACCTGTACGCAAGCTGCCATAAACAGTAGGTTATAGTGGCTATTCCAATTCCAGACACAACACTCCAGTGGGGGAAATAGACCAAGCACAGACCAGCCAACAGTACGCCTGCAACCAAGAAATAATCCGGGAGAAACCACCAAACCTTCTTGATGAATGAGAGATGCTTTTTCAGTTCCGCATGCTGATCCTGTGTCAGTTCCCACCGTCCTGCGATATGCTTGGGCTTTAAACCTCCGGCCGGATACTTTAAAGTCCGAGTCTCATCTTTGGTCTCTGCCATCACTTGGCTCCTTTTGCCTTTTTTGCCCTACAAAGACAGAACAAACTAAGGATAGCACATACGCCGGTTCCGTGACCACAGGCTTATCGTCACCTTCCCGGCCCTATGGGGTTCGGATGCTCCCTCAGCCACTTTGACGTCTTCCCCTCGGCGATCCTTGAGGATATCTCCGCCTGTTCGGGGTCCACCGACAGGTTTATGCCCTGCTCTTTCAGCCGTATGGCGGCGTCCGACTCCCACTGCCTGGCGTAGTTGGTCTTCAACGCCTCGTCGGCTTCAAGGAGATGCTTCGCCTGGGCCTCCAGGCTGACCGTCAGCCTCTTTACTTTGTCCTGAAATTTGATGAGCTCAAAGGTGGTCTGCTTGAGCTCCTCCCCCTGCACCCTGTCCTTCTCCTGATAGTGGTGCAGGCTCGTCTTGAGGTTGTAGGTCTCGGTGTCGTGGATCTTCTCTATGTTCTGGATTTTGAGCAGCAGGTCGTTCCTCTCCGTCCTCAACGCCGCAAGGTCCTTTTTGAGCTGCAAGCTCTCCACATGGACGTTCCCCTTCTTCAGCCTTTCGTCATAGGCCTGGACCCTGACCATCGTCTCCTGCAGCTGCCTGTTCTTGTTCTTGGCGAGCTCGCACTCCTTCGCCTTCGCCGAAACCTGCCTGAACATCTTTTTAAGGTGCGGCAGTATCCTTGCTCGGTACTCCTCGGCGGTC
>JBEKJD010000074.1:0-11508 GCA_050011415.1 Dissulfurispiraceae bacterium
CCCCTCGCGGTATTGATCAGCCATTCGACCATGCCTGAACTGCCGGCAATGAATGCGCCATAGGAGCCCAGCGCCTTTGAAAAAGTGCCCATCTGGATTATCCATGGCTCTGCTTGTATTCCGAAATTGGCTAATGCGCCCCGGCCGTTCCCCAGGACTCCTGTCCCGTGTGCGTCATCCAGATATAAGAGGGCGCTGTGCTCTCTGCAGAGCGCCGTTATTTCTCTTAATGGGGCGATATCGCCATCCATGCTGAATACGGTATCGGTAACCACTATTTTTTTGCCGCCCCTGATTGTTTTCATCAAGCCTTCCAAATGGGCGATGTCACGGTGGTTGTAAATTAATTTCCGGGCCCTGCTCAGCCTGCAGCCGTCAACAAGACTCGCGTGATTGAACTCATCGCTGAATATCGCATCGCCTTCTCCGGCAATAGACGGCAATGCGCTTATATTTGCGGTGTAACCGGAATTGAAGACCAGTGCCGCTTCTGTCTCCTTGAATGATGCAACGGCCTTTTCAAGTGAGCTGTGGACTTGTGTGCCGCCTGAAAGAAGCCGTGAAGCTCCGGATCCGAATCCGTATTCGGCCATTGCATTTGCAGCGGCATCTATTAGAGAAGCCGCATATGCCAGACCCAGATAATCATTCGAGGCAAAATTTATATACATCCTGTCTTCGAAGTTTAGGTGCGACAACCCTTTATGCGATAGCCCGCAACGCGGCATTTTTTCCGCTTTCCTGTCTTTTATATGCCTTAATAACGCCTCTTTTTCAAGTGTCTTCAATTTCTCTGAAAACATCAATTATTACTCCATTCTATCCTCTATATATAGTATGTTAAAAAATAAATAACCACATAATATAGAATTTTTTAAAAAAAATTAATTTTTTCTTGACAATCACGATAATTAACACATATTATTGGTGGTAAATTGTGGTAAAAAGTGGAGGAGAGTGAAAGAATGTCTTCATTTCTGGGCAAATATTACTATGCATTAGACCCAAAAGGGAGAATCATCATCCCCGCTCCTCTCCGCGATATTATTTTCAAAAAATACAATAATTCCAAACTATATATCACGAACGCCGCTTTTGACAAGTGCCTCCATATATATCCACTCGAAGAGTGGAACAGGATGGAAGAAAAAATACGGACCTTGCCCAAGATGGAGGAGGCAGTAAAATATTTCCTCAGAAGGGTCATCGCTTCTGTTCTTGAGTGCGATATTGACAAACAGGGCAGAGTGCTCATTCCAGTATCGCACAGAGAGGATGCAGGCATACATGGCGACGTTGTGATTGTGGGACAGTTGGACAAGATAGAGATATGGGACAAGACTGAATGGGATGCTGTAACTGATCCGAAGAAGGTTGACGCAAAGGCGTTTGAGACAGTGCTTGCCGGTTACGGCCTGTAAAGCCTGAAAGGCAATGATTCACATTCCGGTTTTGCTGAGGGAGACGATGGAGATACTCGATGTCATGGAGGACGGCACTTACGTTGACGCCACGGTCGGCCTCGGAGGCCATGCAGGCGCGATACTTTCAAAAATCGGCGACAGGGGTGTTTTTGTCGGAATAGACAGGGATGACAGTGCGCTGCGGCACTCCAGCGAACAGCTCGGCAACAACCGCGCCCACTTTTGTAAAGGGAGTTTTTCTGAAATGGAAGCCATACTCGGCTCCCTGAATATTAAACGGGCCGATGGAGTGCTTTTCGACCTCGGGGTCTCAATGCTTCAATTGAAGGAACTTTCCAGAGGTTTCAGTTTCCTGTCACATGAAAGACTCGATATGCGGATGGATACATCGCAGCGCCTGACTGCATGGGATGTGGTAAACAGGTATCATGAAAAAGATCTGGTGAGGATTCTCAAAGAATACGGAGAGGAGCCTTTTGCAGGGAAGATAACAAGGGCCCTGATCGCGCAGCGGAAAAGAACTCCCTTTAATACATGCGCCGAACTGGCCGATTTCGTAACGGGTATTTACGGGAAGAGAGGAAAAATACATCCCGCAACGAGGACGTTCCAGGCGTTGAGAATAGAAGTTAACAGAGAACTGGATGAGCTCAGGAAGGGCCTTGCCGCTGCGGTATCCGTTCTCGGGCCCGGCGGCAGACTGGCGGTAATTTCATATCATTCGCTGGAAGACAGAATCGCAAAAAACTTCATCAGGGACAGCGCGCGTGCCGGCCTGCTGAAGATATTGACCAAGAAACCGGTCACGACTTCGCCTGATGAAGTGCGCAGAAATCCTTCATCCAGGAGCGCAAAACTGAGAGGGGCAGAGAGAATATGAGACGCAGGAAACAGAACCGGGTCATCTCTCTGCTGAAACCTGTATCATTGCTGCTGCTGCTTTTCCTGATTTTCGTGATAGTTTGGCTTCGGTCCAGCGTTGTTTCTCTGGAGTATTCGCTGAGCAACCTCGAAAACAGGAGGGCGGAACTTACGAGGGAGAGAAAGCTGCTTGCTGCTGAACAGGCAAATCTCCTCTATATCGGGAGGCTCCAGAGCGTTGCCTCCAACGGAACGGGTTTTGGATTTCCTGACAGGGTCAGGGTGGTTTATGTGAACGCATCGCCGGGGCGTGATATGTACAAGGCATCCTTCCGTCCCGAAAGGTCCGATGGTCCGGACAAGGTCAAAAGCGAGTAGAAGGAGCGGCAGCGTGGGACTATGAAGAAAAGATCCGTTATGATAAGCGCCATCATAACATTCGGCTTTATAGCCGTTATTTTCCGGCTTGCCGATATCATGCTTTTGAACCATCAGTGGTTTCTTGATAAAGCTAAAGATCAGCAAATCAAAAAAGAGATTGTCCCGGTCAAACGCGGTATTATTTTGGACAGGAAGGGAAGAGAGCTGGCGATCAATCTTGACACGGAATCAATATACTGTAATCCCGCCGAGATAGTGTCACCAGGCCGGATTGCTGTGGCCCTGGCGCAGACAATCAATATGAAGCCCGATGTTATCCAGGCCCGTCTTTCGGCAGGCAACAGGTTTAGCTGGATCGAAAGAAAGGCCGGCATAGATGAGACACAGCGCATAAGGGACATGAAATTAAGAGGCATCGGTTTCATTCCGGAACTCAAGAGGTTTTATCCCGAAGGATATCTCGCCTCACATATTATCGGGTTTGTCGGAGCCGACAACAAAGGCCTGGAGGGGATAGAGCAGAAGTATGACAAGTACCTCTCCGCAGTAAGTGAACAGATATCGGTCCTCAAGGATGCCAGGGGCAATGTGCTTTCCGACGGGATGAGCAGAGAAATCAGGGGCAACAATATAGCGCTCACTATCGACGAGGGTTTGCAGTTTATAGTGGAGAAAAGTCTCAATGAAGCTGTCGCGCAGTGGCGGGCTGCCTCGGCAACTGTGATCATGATGGACCCTAACACCGGTGAAGTGCTTGCAATGGCGAGCAGGCCGACTTATGACCCGAACAATGCCGTGGAAGTCCCGGCAGCGAAAAGGAGAAACAGGGCTGTTACAGACTGCTATGAGCCGGGCTCCACGTTCAAGATAATTGTCGGCACCGCTGCCCTTGAAGAGGGTATTGTAAGCCCCGGTACACGATTTGATTGCAGCGCCGGCTTTATAGAGGTAGGAGGCAGAAAGATAAAGGATGCGGAACGACTCGGCGTGCTTACGTTTAAAGAGGTCATTCAGAAATCGTCGAATGTCGGTACCATCAAGATCGGATTGGGCCTTGGCAAGGACAGGATATACAGCTATATAAAGAAATTCGGGTTTGGCGAAAAGACAGGGTTCGACCTGGGCGGGGAGGCGACAGGATTGATAAGACCGCCAGGCCGGTGGTCCGGCATGTCTATCGGAGCTGTATCCATAGGACAGGAGGTCGCCGTGACGCCATTGCAGGTGTTGCGGGCCTATTCGGCAATTGCCAACGGCGGATTTCTTGTCAGGCCTCATGTTGTCTCGGAAATCAGGTCTCCGGACGGGACAGTTATTTACAAATATGCTCCTGAACCGCAAAGAATTCTTTCAGAGAGGACGGTCACGGTTTTTAAAAATATTCTAAAAACCGTAACGGAGGCGGGAGGCACCGCAACAGGCGCTGCTGTTGACGGCAACGAAGTTGCCGGCAAAACCGGTACGGCGCAACTTATGGACCCTATAACGAAAAAATATTCAAAAGATAAATATGTGAGCTCTTTTGTCGGGTTTGTACCGGCAGATGATCCGAGGATCGCTATGATCGTGGTAATTCATGAGCCCAAAGGCGCCATTTACGGTGGAGTGGTGGCAGGGCCTGTTTTTAAACAGATCGCAAATGAATCGCTCTCGTATCTGAGTGTGCCGAGGGACGACTCTGTCGAGAAGAGACTGCTGCTGGTCTCAAAAGTGGCAGCCGGTGACAGGCAATGGACAAAAAAATAAAGATAAGTGATGTAATCGATCATGATTTTAAGGTAATCGGTGATGCCGGGAGGGAAATCTCCGGAGTTGTATACGATTCCAGAAGGGTCAGGGGCGGAGAACTGTTTGCCGCAATACAGGGTGAAAAATTTGACGGCAGGAATTTTATAGAAGCTGCGATTAAAAAGGGAGCGGTTGCCGTAATGTACGAGCATAACGGCCGGTTGCAGGAGGAACGCTGCGTGTTATTGGAGGAAAAATATCCTGAAGCCGTATGGATACGTGTCGCCGATGTCAGGGACGCCCTTGCTCTCGTTTCGCATCGTTTTTACGGGCGGCCGTCCGGTGAAATAAATGTCATAGGAATCACCGGCACAAACGGCAAAACAACAACATCATATATTATCAGGTCCATACTGCAGCAGTGGGGGAAAGGGGTGGGAGTTATAGGGACCATCAATTATTTGATCAAAGACACGATTCATGAGGCGCCGCATACCACACCCGAAGCTCCTGATTTCCAGAGCCTGCTTGGAGAAATGAAGGAGAGCGGCTGCAGCTATGTTGTTTCAGAAGTCTCATCGCATGCCCTTGCGCAAAAGAGGGTGGATTATACGAGCTTCAGGATTGCCGTATTCACGAATCTTACAAGGGACCATCTTGATTTCCATGGCACAATGGATGAATATTTCAGGGCCAAGGAGCGTCTTTTTGAAGAACTGCTGATTGAGGATGGTATTGCAGTTATTAATATAGATGATGCTCACGGTATGCAGCTTGCCGGGATACTGGGGAGCCGGAGGCCTTCGGTCAGGGTGATAACCTATGCGCTCGATAATAAGGAGGCGGATGTTACTGCCTTTGATATAAAGACGTCGTTTCAGGGAACTTTATTCAAAACACGATTAAGCGGGACGGACATGGAAATAGCCTCTCCAATGGTGGGGCAGACAAATGTATATAACATATTGGCCGCAATGGGCGCAGCGTTATCGCTTGGTATACCTATTAAAATCATAGAGGAGGGAAGGGCAATGGCCGGATTGGTTAAAGGAAGGTTTGAGAAGGTTGATATGGGACAAGACTTTCTTGCGGTGGTGGATTACGCACATACCGAAGATGCGCTGGAGCGTCTCCTGATGACAGCTCGTCAGTTGCTGGAGGCATACCGGTATGTCGGGAAAACGGAAAAAATCATGGATGAAAAGAGGCGGCAGTTTGCTATTCCCGGGAAACAGAAAGAGGAAAAAGAAAAAGGTAAGATCATTACCGTTCTCGGGTGCGGAGGCAACAGGGACAAGGGAAAACGCTTGAAAATGGGAGAGATCGCTTCCAGGTTAAGCGATTTTGTCATTATCACATCGGACAATCCAAGGAATGAGGACCCCAAAACGATCATAAAAGATATAGAAAAAGGCGTAAAAGGCGATAGTTATATTGTCATCTCTGACCGGAACGTTGCTATAAGCATGGCTGTGGAACTGGCTTCGTCAGGAGATATTGTGCTTGTTGCCGGCAAAGGGCATGAAGAGTATCAGGAGATACAGGGCATCCGGCATAATTTCAGCGACAGGACCGCGCTTGAAAATGCCATCAGGCGGACTATCAGCAGGCCCGCTTTTGGAGGGGGAAGCACGTTTGCAGGGCTTTATACCGACCGGCAGCACAATAAAGAATGCTCCTGCTGACAGGAAAAATATTACTGGCTGTTTGTGTGAAAAAAAATGGCTGTACAGAGGGTGAATGATGTTAAGCGCCAGCCGGATACTTGAGGCAACGCGCGGGTCAATCATAGCGTCTGACCTGGCAGAGCCGATGACAGTGGAGCAGTTTTCGGGGGATATTTCTTTCCAGGGCCTTTCCATAGACTCCAGGACTATAAGGCCGGGTGAATTGTTCCTGGCTTTAAAGGGTGACCGCTTTGACGGTCATGATTATGTTAAGGATGCGCTCAGGACAGGGGCAGGCGCGATTGTCAGCCGCAAATGGATTTCAACGGTTGCGCCGTGTGTCTGCGGTGTCCAGGAAAAATCGAAGGCTTTTTGGGAAGGCGCCGGCAAGAGCATAATCCTTGTAGATGATACGCTCACGGCCTTGCATGCCATAGCTGGTCATATCAGGAAACAATTCGGCGGCAGCGTTATATGCGTCGTCGGCAGCAACGGGAAGACAACCACCAAGGAACTCATCGCATCAATTCTGGGAACAAATCTCAAAGTGCTTAAAACGTCAGGCAATTTTAATAACCATATCGGCATGCCCCTTTCGATAACGAGGGCGCAGGATGATACTGCTGCGATGGTGCTGGAAATGGGCGCCAATAAACCCGGTGATATCGACGAGCTTTGCGCTATAGGGCTGCCGGAAATAGGAGTTGTTACCAACATTGGGCAAGAGCATCTGGAAGGTTTCGGTTCAATGGCTGCTGTGCGGGATTCCGAGCTCGAATTATTGGCCTATGTGCAAAAATTGATTATAAATGCCGATGATGCTTTTTTGATGGAAGGCATTGAAAATAGATTTAAGGGCCGCTGCATACGCTTCGGCATCAGGGAGGGCTCTGCGGAGATAAGGGCGGAGGGAATAGAGTTTGCGGACAGGGCAACTAAATTTACCCTTTGCGCCGGCAGCAGCCGTATTGCTGTTGAGTCTGCGCTTCCCGGACGTTTCAATGTATATAATTCACTTGCCGCTGCTGCTGCCGCATACGCTCTGGGTTTTGAACTCAATGCAATTAAAAAGGGGCTGGAATCGTTCAGCGGCTTGCCCCTTAGATTGGAAGTTTCGGTACGCGGGGGCGTGACTTATATCAATGACGCTTATAATGCCAATCCATCATCCATGGAAGAATCAGTTAGAGAGATGGTGAGATATGCAAAAGGAGACCGGGCCTGCAGGAGGGCTATTGCCGTACTCGGTGACATGCTTGAACTCGGACCTTACGGCGCTGATGCGCATATCAGGCTGGGCGCGCTGCTTTCAGATTTGCATGTTGACATCCTTATAGGCGCTGGCGCGCTCATGTCGCTGGCGGTGGAGGCCTTCCAGGGGACCGGCATAGCTGTTGGGAATTCCAGGGATGCCGGCAGGGAGCTTGAGAATATTGTCAGGGAGGGTGACGTTGTTCTGGTAAAAGGATCACGGGGAATGAAGATGGAAGATGCATTGGCATTTACGGCAAGACAGGAGAAAGACTGCCCTCAGGAAAAGTTTGAAACTTTTCCAGGCGCAGCCGGAATACAAAAATAAGAGGGGAAAAGATTAATGCTTTACGAACTTCTCTACAGCCTCCATAATTATTTTACTCCGCTTAACGTATTCCGCTATATTACTTTCAGGACCTCGCTTGCATCCCTGACCTCGCTTATCATAACTCTCATCATTGCGCCTAAAATAATCCGCCGGCTAAAGGTGATCAGCATAACGCAGCAGATACGCTCCGACGGGCCGAAGACCCATCTCGCCAAAGCCGGGACGCCGACTATGGGAGGCATTATTATTGTTTTGTCCATTATGATTGCAGTGCTGCTGTGGGGCAATTTCAGAAATGTTTACACGTGGGTATTGTCAGTGGCCCTGCTTGGTTTTGGGGCTGTCGGCTTTATAGATGATTATCTAAAGACAGTCAAGAGAAATCCCCGGGGATTGCGCGCCTGGCATAAATTCGGGGCACAGGTAATAATCGCCCTCACTATCGGGATTTTTCTTTATTACAACCCCCACGACCCTTACAACACAGTGCTGAGCATTCCTTTTTTTAAGAAGTGGATTTTTGATCTTGGTCTTTTTTACATACCTTTTTCCGTTTTTGTCATTGTCGGTTCTTCCAATGCCGTGAATCTCACGGATGGCATAGACGGTCTTGCAATCGGGCTGGTTGCTATTGCCGCGCTGGCCAATGTCGGGCTTGTGTATGTTTCAGGCCACGCGCTTTTTGCCAGGTACCTTCAGGTACTGTATCTTCCGGGAATCGGCGAGTTGACGGTTTTTTGCGGCGCTATGGCAGGAGCGGCCCTGGGCTTCCTGTGGTTCAATTCATACCCGGCCGAAGTCTTTATGGGGGATGTTGGCTCTCTCGCTCTTGGCGGCGCCCTGGGGACCGTTGCGGTAGTTACTAAAAACGAAATTGTGCTGGCCGTGGTCGGAGGAATTTTTGTAATAGAAACGATCTCGGTTGTCATGCAGGTGCTGTCGTTCAAGCTTACCGGCAGGAGAATTTTTAAAATGGCGCCCCTGCATCACCATTTTGAACTGAAGGGATGGCAGGAACCAAAGGTCATAGTCAGGTTCTGGATTATAGGTATAATCCTTGCTTTATTTAGCCTTGCAACATTAAAATTGAGGTGAGAGATATGAAAAGATTTTCAGCCGTACAATTATCTGTAATGGTTTTTTTCCTGCTGTCCGTCGGGCCTCCTGCGCTTCATAAGGCGTATGCCGAGGGAGTAGGCGCACGGGCGGCAGTGGTAATCGACAGTGCCACCGAAAAGATTTTATACGCGAAAAATCCGCAATGGAAGCTGGCTCCGGCCAGTACAACCAAGCTGGTCACCGCGATGGTTGTACTTGACACGATCAGCCCTGATACCGTGATAACTATAAGCGAGAATGCGGCCGATACCCCTTCTGTTACTCCGCATCTGAGAGCAGGCGAACGGTTTACTGTGAGGGATATCCTGTACCTTGCCCTCATGAGGTCGGTAAATGGCGCCGCCGTGGCCCTGGCAGAAGCGGCTGCCGGTTCTGAACCACGGTTTACCGTGTTGATGAATGAAAAGGTTGCCCGCCTGGGCGCTGAAAATACGCGGTTTATTAATGCCTCGGGGTTGCCGGGTCCAGGCCAGTATATAACTGCTTTCGACCTTTCCAAGGTTATGAAGCAAGCGCTCTCATATCCTTTAATAAAGGAGATCATTACTACGAGGACCAAGGATATTCATTCCGTTGAAGGAAGGCGGATTTTCATAAAAAGTACCGACCAGCTTCTGTGGATGGACGAGGACCTCCTCGGAGGAAAGACGGGCTACACCCGCGAAGCGCGCCATTGCTTTGTATGCGCTGCGCAAAAAGGCGGTTATACGCTGATCAGTTCTGTTCTGGGAGAATCGGTAAGGGATGACCTTTGGCATGATTCACAAATACTCCTGGACCGCGGCTATGACGTTATTCAGCAGAAAGCCGAACCAGTGATTTACTTCAGCAGCGCTGAAGAAAGACCTGTAGTTTTGGCTTCATATAAACGCGCCGGCTCCGGTAAGAGACACAAGATGGCGCGGCACAGGCTCGCAAGAAGCAGGAGGTTGACTGCTCATCAGGACAAAATAAGCACTGGTGAAAAAGGTTATAAGAAGAGAAGAAGCGGACACATAAGAGTCGCAAGAAAAAGCAAGAAATCATCCGGAAAAAACCTTTCGTAATGGACGTAAAGGGCAAGAAGGTCATAGTTGTAGGCCTTGCAAGGAGCGGGGTTGGCGCAGCCAACCTGCTTCACCGGCTCGGCGCGTCGGTAACTGTCACCGATAAAAAAAAACATGAAGAACTGGGACCGTATATTGAGGAACTGCGGGAGGGCATCCGTTGTGAGTTGGGCAGCCACCCGAAAGAATTGTTTGAGGCCGCCGACCTTGTTGTAATCAGCCCCGGAGTACCGCTCTCAATTGCGCCGCTTAAGGCCGCTGCTGAAAGAGGCATTAAGATAATCGGCGAATTGGAGCTTGCCTGGCAGGCGGCCGGCAACGGTAAAACAGCCTTTCTCGCCATAACCGGTACCAATGGAAAATCGACTACAACCTCGCTCCTGGATGCGATACTAAAGAAGGGAGGTTATAATACGCTTCTGGGAGGGAATATCGGGAAAGCCCTCACAACGGCCATGGCAGGCGCTGAGGGTCAAACGTCCGGCCCCCATGATTTTTTTGTTGCAGAAGTTTCCAGTTTCCAGCTTGAGACGGTGCATACCTTCAAACCTCATGGGGCGGCAATTCTCAATATAACACGGGACCATCTGGACCGCTATGCCTCCATGCAGGGTTACATCGACGCAAAGTGCAGGATTTTTCTGAATCAGGACCAGGATGATTTTATCGTACTGAACGCGGACGACGCCGCGACAATGGAAATAGAGGACCGGATTGAAAGGCAATTTTCTTCAGGCAGAGGACCTTCAAAGTTTTACTTCAGCAGAAAGCAGGCGACTGCAGGCGCTTATTATAATAATGGAGTTATTTATTTCGAGTTGCCCGGATTCCCGTCGTTCTCCCTTCATACATCCGCCATCAGGATAAAGGGAGTGCACAATATCGAGAATGCGATGGCGGCGTCTGTCATGGCTATCCTGTCTGGCTGCGGTTGCGATGCAGTTGCAGATGCATTAGCGGAATTCCCCGGACTTGAACACAGGCTGGAGTTTGTGCGCGAGATAGACGGCATCAGGTTCATTAACGATTCGAAGGGGACCAATGTAGGTGCAGTTATAAAATCTCTCGAAAGCTTTGATGGACCGGTTATCCTGATTGCCGGAGGAAGGGACAAGGATGGGAATTTCAGCGAACTGAGGCCTTTTATCAGAGACAAAGTGAAAGCGCTCGTGCTGATCGGCGAGGCGAGGGACAAAATCAGAAAGGCAATCGGCGACAGCACCGAGATAATTATGGAAGATGGACTGGGGGATGCAGTTGCAAAGGCGATGGAACTGGCCTTGCCTGGAGATATCGTGCTGCTTTCTCCGGCTTGTGCGAGCTTTGATATGTTCAGGGATTTTGAACACAGGGGAAGACAATTCAAGGAGATTGTGGCAAACCTATGAAACAGTCGTATGATCAATGGCTCCTGTTTATTGTGCTCCTGCTTATACTGGTTGGTTTGACGGCAGTTTACAGTTCCACCTCTATTATTACTCCTGATCTGGTCGAGAGGTACGCCAGGAAGGGGATAATGTTCAGCCAGTTCGGTTTTATCAGAAAACAACTGTTAACAGCGGCATTGGGGACGATTGCAATGTTTATTGCTTTTAAATTGCCGCTCAGTTATGTGCGGAAAATGACGATTCCCCTGCTTGTCATATCCCTTGTCTGTCTGCTGCTGGTTTTTACAAAATTCGGCATTACGGCCGGCGGGG
>JBEKJD010000075.1:0-14358 GCA_050011415.1 Dissulfurispiraceae bacterium
CTTCGCACCTTCTCATCTTCGGCCCTACGTTTGGCTAAACGAATAATCTCTTGATTTTGTCCTGGATATCCTGAGCAGCTTTCCTTGGATCAGGGGCATTCTTGATCGGTCTTCCCACAACAATATAATCCGCCCCTGACAAGAAGGCCTGTTCAACATCAACAGTCCTTTTCTGGTCATCAATGTTCAGAACCGGCCTGATTCCCGGAGTCACTATGATGAATTTCCCGCCCAGCGCTGATCGCAGTTCAGGCGCTTCTATACCCGAAGAAATAACTCCATCACACCCGATCTCCAGTGCCCTTTTGGCACGAGACAGCACAAGCTGCTTAATATTGACCTTAAAACCCAAGTCTTCCATATCTTTCTGATCAAGGCTGGTTAAAACCGTGACCGCTAATATTTTAAGGTCATCTTTTTCTTCCACTGCCGCACGCAGAATGCTATCGTTTCCGTGCACTGTAGCAAACTCAATGCCTTTTCCTCTGAGCTGACGCACCGCTGATTTTACTGTCTGAGGGACATCAAAGAATTTTAAATCGACAAAAACCTTTTTCTTCCTTTCCTCCACCAACCACTTGAGCACATCAAAGTAATTGCCTGACATGAACAGTTCCAGGCCAATTTTATAAAAATTCACCGCGTCCCCCAGCACGTCAACAAGCCGTCGCGCTTCAGCGAAGCCGGGGACATCCAATGCAAAAATTAAACGCTCACCCGGTGAGATTGCTTTTTCAGACAACAAATGTTTCATATGGTTTTGAGTATCTATTTTCCCCGCCATACAAGTCATTTGTCAAGGATCAAACAATAGCTATTGTCCTGGTCATCGTTGTAGACTTAAATATGATAATGTTCGGCTGCTCTTCTTCCTGATTTACGCTTACTCCCTGGTTTTTGATGTCTTCTTCGTAATCGCAAAAAAGGTTGGAACACTCAAAATAAGCGCCCCTGTTCAACATCTCCCGGCCACAGGCTCGGCATTTCATGGTGTTATACCTCCTTTTCCTGATACCTCCATCGCAATCAGTATAGCTGAAAGATGTTACGGGATTATTTAATTAGTGTTAATTTTGTGTTTCATTTCACCGCTTCCCGGTACTATCTTGCAAATTTCCATTTTACCGTGTTAATGTGGATTGGGCGTTAATAAATTGTTTCTGCAAGATTATTTGCAGCTTAATGCGTTAATGACAGGAAAATGACTTTATGGATAATCTTTACGCCCCCATTATCGGTATATGTCTTGTATTGGGCCTGCTCACCGGGGCTGTGATGTACCTCTCTGATTTCTGTGTAGCGGGCATGTTCCGCGATCTTTTTCTTCTCAGGCGCTCTGTGATGCTGAGATACCTTGCGCTGCTTGTTGTTTCAAGCATGATACTCTTTGAACTTGCACGCCAGATGGGTTTCCTTCCCTTGTACCCGTTCCCTCTTCTTTATTCGCCTACCCCGGCCAACCTGATCGGCGGTTTTCTTTTCGGCACAGGCATGGTGCTTGCCGGGGGCTGCGTTGTCGGGACCCTTTACAAAATAGGCTCAGGAAGTGTTTTAAGTGCAACAGCATTTATCGGACTTGTTGCAGGAAGCGGCTTATATGCGGAAATACATCCGTTTTGGGCAGCCTTTGTCAGGAGCACCACATTTTTTCAGGGGAAGATAACAATACCCCAGATACTCGGAGTTGACCCGTTGCTCCCCATCTTATTGGTGTCTGTTTTCGGTTTATATATTATTCGTTTGTGGTACAAAGACAGAAAACTGGTCCGCCTCTCATATGCGAAAGGATATCTTCAGCCCTGGAAAGCCGCGCTGCTCCTCTCTTTAATAGGACTGTCCTCTTATGCCCTTATCGGCATGCCGCTTGGGTGTACAACATCATATACAAAGTTGTCGGCATATTTCGGCAGTATATTTTTTAAGGAGCATCTAAATGGATTATCCTACTTCCATGCTGTGCCTCTTAAATACGTACAACCCCTGACTGGTATCAGACTGCAGGGAGGCCCTGGTCCGGTGTTTGATGTTATTTCAGCCATACAGTTTCCCCTTGTCGCCGGTATCGTGCTCGGCAGCGCAGCATCTGCAGCGTGGTTAAAAGAGTTCAGGATATCTTTCGGGGCGCCGTTGAGACAATATGTATCTGCTATCTCAGGCGGTATTATAATGGGACTTGCGTCCCGCATGGCGCCGACATGCAATATTTGGCATCTCTTCGGCGGGCTGCCTATACTTGCCGCATCGAGCGTTCTTTTTCTTTTGGGGCTGTTCCCCGGGGCCTGGCTTGGAAGCCGGATATTTACCGGTCTGGTCATGAAAAAATAAAAACCAATCAGGAGAAGGACTATGTTGAATGTAATTGAATTTGACATTCGCACTCAGATATGCCCCGCTACCCTGCTGATTGCTCTGAAGGAGATAAATAATCACAGCCTGCAGCTTGAAGATGGAACAGTAAAGTTGATTTTCCTGACCGATAACCGTGACGCCCTGACCACAATTCCTGAATCAGTGGCAAATATGGGATATTCAGTCAATGTCACAAAAAATGAAAGCTGCTATTCGATAGAGGTCTACGGCGGTGAACAATGACTTCTGAAGATGAGATCAAACGTCTGATTTCCCAGAATGAAGAACTACGGAAAAAATATCAGGCTTCTGTCCGCTATATCCGTGACAAAGTAGACCAACTCCTGACCGTGATGGGGACCTCTCCCCTCAAGCCGGAAGAACTTGATGACGAAACGCTTATATCAGTGGACCCTATCGGTATTGTCAGCAATTCCTTTGTCCGGATACTCAAGCATCTCCACAGGACAAATGAAAAGATGAAGCTTGCCAATGATGAGATAAAGGCTATTTTTGAATCCACGGGCATGGGTATACTCGTTATTGACAGAGATATGCGTGTGCTTGAATATAACACGATGCTCAGGGAATATTTTTTTGAAGGGACATCCAGCATGATCGGGCAGTCATGTCGCAAGCTTATATGTCAGTTTGAAGACCTTAAGAATTGTCCTTTCGTGAAAATATTTAAAACCGGGAAGAGCGTTCACCTGGAAAAGTGGCTTCTCCATGACCGGTACTATGATGTAGTCGGGACTCCGGTCATACATAATGACAGCGAGATAAATACGGCGGTAATTGTGTATATGGATATAACTGACCGTATACGGGCTGAAGAGGAACTGAGGGAGAGTGAGGAGAAATACAGGGACCTGTTCGAGAACGCCAATGACATTATACAGTGCATAAGGCCCGATGGCTCTTTCCTTTATGTCAATCGCGCATGGAGTGAAACACTCGGGTATGGCACTGAGCAAGTATCCAAGCTTACTATCTTCGACATTATACACCCTGAGTGCATTGATTGCGGTTCGGATTTCAAAACCGTTGTTTTCGGCCAAAAGCCCGGTCGCATAGAAACAAAGTTTATTACACAAGACCGCAAAGAAATAATTGTTGAAGGCAACATTAATAACATTATTGAAAAAGACAGGTTCGTCGGCACAAGGGGCATATTCCGCGATATCACTGAGCGCAAAAAAGCTGAAGATGCCCTTGCGTCCGAAAAAGAGAGACTCCTGGTGACCTTGCGCAGCATAGGCGACGGAGTGATTACAACCGATCTTCCCGGAACTATTGTGCTGATCAACAAAGTGGCGGAAAAACTGACCGGCTGGAGCCAGCAGGAGGCTGTGGGCAGGCCGATAATGGAGGTCTTCAATATCATTGACGAGAAAACGCGACTTCAGGCAGGCAATCCTGTTTATCGGGCGATGAAAAGCGGACAGACTGTTGAACTCGAAAATCATACCATACTTGTTGCCAGGGACGGCGCCGAGATAGTTATTGCAGACAGCGTGGCCCCTATAATGGACAGGCGAAGCGAGATAATAGGCGCTGTGCTTGTATTTCGGGACATAACGGAAAAGAAAGACATGGAACTCAGGCTTTTAAAAGCCGAGAAGATAGAATCTCTCGGTGTGCTTGCAGGCGGCATTGCCCATGATTTCAACAATCTCCTCAACGGCATACTGGGCAATATAGATCTTGCCCTTACAGTCCCGGATCTGAAAGACGAAGTCAACATAATGCTCTCCAGGGCTGAAAAGGCCACACTCATGGCAATTGATCTGACGAACCAATTGCTTACTTTTTCAAAGGGCGGCGCACCGATAAAAAAGACAGCCTCTATAAGTGAGCTGATAATGTGTTCGACAGACTTTGTCCTCCGGGGGGCCAGCGTAAGATGCGAGTCCTTTTTCTCGCCTGATTTGTGGCAAGTCGAGATTGATGAAGGACAGATAAGCCAGGTCATAAATAATCTTGTGATTAATGCTGTTCAGGCTATGCCCGATGGAGGACTGATCCACGTAAGCGCCGAGAATGTTATTGTCGGGCACACGCGGATGCAGGGACTCAACGAAGGGGGATATGTAAAAATCACGATACGGGATGAAGGCGTCGGCATTTCCTCTGGAAATATCAGCAAGATATTCGAGCCCTATTTTACAACCAAACAGACAGGCGCCGGTCTTGGTCTTGCCACCGCATATTCAATAATGAGAAACCATAATGGACTGATAGATGTTGAATCCCACGTCGGAGCCGGAACAACATTTTATTTATATCTGCCCGCGCTTGAGGGAAAGGTCGAGCCAAGAAAAGGACCTCACATTACCGGTCTCCTTGAAACAGGCAAAGGGAAGATACTGGTGATGGATGACGATCCAATCGTCCGGCAAACCGTAGGGGATATGCTGAAACATCTGGGGTATGATGTGGTTTTTGCAGCAGAGGGACGTGATGCTATAGAGATATATAAAAAGGCCCTGGAGTCCGGTCATCGCCTGGATGCTGTAATTATGGACCTTACAGTACCGGGTGGGATGGGCGGCAAAGAGGCCATCGGAAAGCTTCTCGAGATAGACCCGGGTGTCAGGGCTATTGTATCAAGCGGCTATTCAAATGATCCGGTGATGGCAAATCACGCACAATATGGTTTTGCAGGGGTTGTGGCAAAACCTTGCAGGCTCAAAAGCCTGGGAGAAGTTATTAAGAAAGTTATTTCAAAAGCTTGAGTAAGACTGCCCTTCTCTCTCATTGCATTTATTCCCTGATTTAGGTACATTCAAAGAAGCTGCACGAGACAGTTCATAAGGAGCAATATGGCGCGAATTCATTATAAAAAGAGATTTCTGAAGGGGCTGTTCATAGCGGTAAGAATTCTTTTCTCTTACAGGCTAGCCCGCATCAGCGGAGTTTTTCTCTCCCGGGAACGCAAAGCAGCCCTCTTCAGAAAACTACACAGAAGAAACGCAGCGCTCATAAAAGAAAAAGCCCTGGAAATGAAAGGCGTTATGATCAAGGTCGGTCAGTTCCTCAGTTCGCGGAAGGACTTTCTCCCGGATGAATATATTGAAGAGCTCTCGGAATTACAGGACCAGGTGCCGCCCCATGATTTCGGTGAGATACGGCAGAGAATAATCGATGAGCTTGGATCTGCTCCCGAGGACATCTTCTCCGAATTCGAGAAAGATCCCATTGCCGCGGCATCCCTCGGCCAGGTGCACAGGGCCGTTCTTAAAGACGGGCGGGAAGCTGCTGTCAAAGTCCAATACCCCGGGATAGAAAAAATCATCGAAACAGACATCAAGATGTTCGAGGTCCTTATATATATCATGCGCGGCAGGATGGGCTGGATCAATCTGAGGGTCCTCCATGAAGAATTCTCCAGGATTGTCCGGGCCGAACTGGATTACGTACAGGAAGCAAGAAATGCCGAGAGATTCAGGCTGAATTTCATTTCAGACGAGCAGGTGGTCATACCGAAGGTATATTGGGAATTCTCAAGAGGGAAGGTCCTCACTCTTGAGTTTGTCGGAGGCATCAAGATAACAGAGTGCGAAATTATCAAAGCCTCCGGAGTGGACTGCCGGAGGCTGGTCAACCTCCTCGTGGAGACCTATGCAAAGATGATCTTTGTCCACGGTTTTTTTCATTGCGATCCGCATCCCGGCAATATCTTCATGGGTGAGGGGCCGACTGTTGTCTTCGTGGATTTTGGGATGGTACAGTCTATCGCTGATTCGACAAGGAGGAACCTGCGGCATTATGCCAATGCAATTGTGGAAAATGATGCCACAGGCATAGTTGAAGCGCTTGAGAAGCTGGGCTTTCTCATCGAAGACGCAGATTATGCGGCGATAGAAAACGTCACCCAGGACCTTATCGATAAATACCGGTACAGCACACCGGAAGAACTGAAATCCCTTACGGTAGATGATATAGGCGATGAGATAAATAATGTCCGCGGTGTCATCAATAATTTTCAGGTACCCAACTATTTCATACTCCTTATAAGGACCGCCGGCATGCTGAACGGCATGGCATATCGCCTCAACCCTGATGTGAATATCATAGAGATTGCCAAGCCCTATATCAGAGAGTTTTTCAGGGGAACACAGGAAGAAAGTATAAACCAGGTCATAAACACCCTGAGGAAGAAATTGCTCGAAATCGTCGACCTTCCTTCCCAGGCCCACGCATTCATCAAAAAAGCCAACAGGGGTGAGCTCTCCTTCAAAATCAGCAAGTCGGATACGCAGGGCATCGCGAACCGGCTGACATCCATTTCAGATGTGATGCTCCTCGTGATTCTAACTGTAAACGCCTCCACAGCCGCACTGTTCTTTGCTTTCATGCATAACCACAGTCTTTCTCTCGTTGCCGCAGCCTCGGCTGTGTTACTCAGTCTTTTTTCAGTATTCAGGCTGGTCAAGAAATAATTCGCGAATCCAGCGATAAGGAGAACACTCTGGCGAATTGCTCTGGGTTGGTAACCGTTCTTAGCGAAATGGCGCGTTAAATAGCCGAGACTGTTTGAGCCCCGAAGGGGTGAGTTTCGCGGCTATAGCAGAATGAGCTTAGAACGGTCAACACTGAGCACTTGAGCAGAAGAGGGGTCTCCTTATCGCTGGATTCGCGAATTACCTGTTTACATGGCATCTCCATTACTGCTAAAATAACTAAGTAGATCAAACTGCTGTACCCGGATATAAGCTACATCAATAGTGGGCCCCGGAATACACCGGGGCTTTTTCTTGATTCCCGAACGCAGAAAAAAAAGGAGTTTATGGAATTTAACAAATTTAATCTTCACCCGAGTGTAGAGGCAGGAGTTACTGCTGCCGGCTACATCTCATCAACACCGATCCAGGAGCAGGCAATACCTCTGGTAATGCAGGGGCGCGATGTAATGGGCCTGGCCCAGACCGGCACCGGCAAGACCGCTGCCTTTGTGCTTCCCATACTGCATCGCCTGTTGCAAAAGGAGGGCCGGCATGTTCGCGCCCTTGTCATCGCACCAACCCGCGAATTAGCGGAACAGATCAATGAGGCAATCCGCGTCCTCGGAAAGCGGACAGGCCTGCGCAGTGCTACCGTCTATGGCGGGGTGAGCTTCAATCCTCAAGTGGCCAATCTAAGACGCGGCTCACAAATTGTTGTGGCATGCCCGGGGCGTCTGCTCGACCACATCAGCCAGGGCACTATCAACCTCGCCGGACTGGAAGTGCTTGTCCTGGACGAGGCCGACCATATGTTCGACATGGGTTTCCTCCCTGACATCAGGAAAATTTTGAAGCACCTGCCTTCGCGGCGGCAGACCCTTCTTTTTTCAGCAACCATGCCTGAGGATATCCGGAACCTTGCCGGCGACATTCTAAATGAGCCGGTGACAGTCAGGGTAGGCAATAATTCAGCTGCGGAAACCGTCAGCCACGCCCTCTATCCCGTGCCCCAGCACCTGAAAACATCACTTCTCCTCGAACTGTTGCGCCGTACCGACACCAAGTCCGTACTCATATTCACCCGGACCAAGCACCGTGCAAAACGGTTAGGCGAACAATTAGTCAAAACCGGCTACCGCGCTGCCTCGCTCCAGGGGAATCTGTCGCAGGCGCAAAGGCAGGCAGCAATGAACGGTTTTCGCAACGGTACGTTCCAGATATTGGTGGCGACCGATATAGCCGCGCGCGGAATCGACGTGACCCAAGTCTCCCACGTTGTCAATTATGACATCCCAAGTACGCCAGACGCTTACATCCACCGTATTGGACGGACCGGTCGCGCCACTTGCAACGGCGACGCATACACTTTGGTAGCTGGTGATGACACTGATATGGTGCAAGCAATAGAACGGGTCCTCGGCGGTAAAGTCGAACGCCGCACTCTGGATGGATTTAATTACAGTGTAGCAGCGCCGCGGAAAGACATCGAGTTCAGCCGCCCGGCACAGCAACCCGTACAATATCGCAAGCCTGCCGCGGGAGCAAAGGATGCCGGAGTCAAGAGTTATTCCTTCCGTTCGAAAAACAGCCCGGCGAGAAGGGCCGTCTCGAAACATTGGTAGAGAGCAGGTCTATCGTCTTACTTTCTAAACATGCCGGCATTTTCTAATTGATAGCAGCGCAATGCCAGGGGATAAGACTCTATCCCCTGCTGCTGCTGTTTAACGCAGGACCATTTCTCTCTCGACCTCTGTTAATAACTCCTTTGAAAGTTTGATCTGCGCCTTTAGTTGCGTTACATCACTTATGCCTTCCCTGACAATGTTCAGCCTGATTAACGCCTTTTTTGCGGGTGAGTCCAAGACATGCAAGTATAGCTCTAAAAAATTCAGGATTTCTTTTTGAATTGAAACCTCGACCAGCACTTGCGGTTTATCTATTTTACCCAGCGCGAATTTGTACAGCATATCCTGCAATTCAGAAATACTTTTTTCAAGCCCCCGCCTGACCTCATCGTTTTCAATTGCCATGTTTTACCCCTTCTTTATTATGAATAAGTCTATTTGACGCTACAAGAGTATAACCGGAAATAGAGAAGCTTGAAAAGCCCATGGGGTTTAAATTTCGCTATCATTCAGCTAATATACAGAAGTATTAAAAAGGGAGGAGGAGATAAAATGGACAAAAGCACGGAACCAGACGATACCAAATCCGTAACTGTCTTTGCTGCCATTATTATGACCTTTAGCTGCCCCCATTGCAACGAGCCTGTGGAAATAAAATCCGAAGCTGTTCCCAATGCAGATTTTCAAACCGTCTGCTCGAAATGCAATGGAAGCTTCTTCCTGAAACTTAACCAGAGGCAATCTTACCGCAAAGAGGTTTCCATCCCTCTATCGTATTCGCTCTTTGATATAGATGATTTTTCCGACAGAAGGGCAAAAAAAGGGACTATGACCGACATCTCCAAGAGCGGACTGAGTATCAAGGCAGACATGAGCAAGTTTTCGGAGCTTTATGAGAAAACAGGAAATGTTTTGTTCCTGCTTTTTTCGCTGCCCGGCAAGGAGCAGATACTGAAGGTGAAAGGGGAGATTATTACGGTGACACTTGGCAGGGACAAGACTTTTCAGATGGGGATGAAGTTCCTGAATCTCACCGACCACCATAATAAGGCAATAGGTTTCTTCCTGATGCCGTAAGGATTCGAGGCTGACAGATATAAATTATTTCAAATATTTGCGGTCATTGTTGTACTCCATCTATCTGTGATATTCTTTTATCATGCTGAAAAAGCCTTTTTCCCTGAGCTCTTTAACCCTAAACATCAAAATCACTGCCTTGGTGCTACTTCTGTTTTTGTGCGGTATATGGGTGTTGACGATCATTATTTCAAAGCGACTGGAACATGAAATGATCACCCAGATAGAAGCAGAGCAGTTATCAACTGCAGCTTATATTGCAGACAGCATCGAGAATCAGATCAAAACACGTATTACTGTTCTGAATGGTATTGCATCGAAAATTACCCGGGAATTCATGATGGACCCCGTTAGACTGAGAGCGTTCCTTTATGATAGGACTTTCCTGTTACAAATGTTTCAGACAGGGGTTGTGGTTATTTCAAAGGAAGGCAAAGGAATCGCAGATTTCCCCGTATTACGGGGACGAGCAGATGCATCGTATACACAAGTCGAATATTTCAAAGAAGTCGTTGCTACTGGAAAACCGTCTGTAGGCAAACCGAGTATCGGGCGATTTTCTAATAAGCCTGTTGTCGGTTTTGCCGTTCCTGTCCTGGACCGTTCCGGTCAAATTATTGCGGTGCTGGCCGGTTTTACACTTTTGTCCGACCCGACACTGTTGGGGACAATTGAAAGCAATAAATATGAGGGGTTTGCGGACAGGATTTTAGTGCACTGCGCAAAGTACGGCATTCATGTCACTGGAAGCGATCCGACGAGGATTTTGACCCCAAAAGCAAAACCCGGCGTAGAACCCCTGTTAGATCGATTTGCGGCCGGCTTTGAGGGATCAGGGTTCACAGTCAATACAAGGGGAGTTAGAATCTTATTATCAGCCAAACAAATTCCTTCGGCCGGCTGGTTTGTCCGAGTGGGGCTTCCAGTAAAGATGGCATTTGCCCCGATTCGTTCAATGAAGAACTGGACATATTCCATAGCGTTAGGGCTATCACTACTAAGTTCTTTGTTGGTGTGGCTTATTATCAGGCAAGCACTGCTCCCTCTCTATGCTGCAACCAGACTAATAAGGGACATGACTGAGGAACGGTTGCCTTTACAGAATGTCCCTGTTACCCGGAATGATGAGGTTGGTCAGTTGCTAACCAGTTTCAATTCGCACCTTACTTACCGCATGCAGGCAGAAGAACAGATAAGACGGTCTCTGAAAGAAAAAGAAACACTATTGAGGGAAATACATCACCGGGTAAAGAACAACATGGCAGTAGTGTCAAGCCTCCTATCTCTGCAAGCAAGAAAAATAAAAGATGACACTGCGAGATCCCTGTTTGAGGAAAGCCGGCAGAGGGTCAGGTCTATGGCCCTTGTTCATGAAAAGCTCTATCAGACAAAAGATTTATCATCCATTAATTTTGAAGACTACATTACGTCAATAGTTTCAGATATAATCAGCGTGTACCGCTTAAATGCCAATTCAATAACTACGGAAGTCCATATTCAGAATATTGCACTTGATCTGGAGTTGGCCGTACCGTGCGGCCTGATAATCAACGAACTGCTGACAAATGCCTTCAAACATGCATTCCCTAACAATAGAAGCGGGGGATTAAAGATAAATTTTACAAAAGCTGATGACACATACACACTAACAATTGAAGACAACGGAGTAGGACTGCCTGAAGGGTTTGATTATAAAAAGGCAAACACCCTGGGCCTTCAGATTATTGATATTCTGTCACAACAGCTCGGCGGGACCTTCCAAATCAAATCAAATAAAGGAACGGAAGCGGTCGTTACTTTTAAGGTCAAAACTGAGATTTGAATTCAGCGAAGGCCTGTTTCAGGTCCTCCAGTTCACTTCGCAGCCTTACGACCTCTTCTTCAAGTTCCTTGATTTTCTCCTCTGATGACATTTCAATCGAGGGAGACGCAGATAATTTCATAGCCCTTCAATTATCCTGTAATACTCCTTGATCGTATGAATGGATTAACAAAATCCAACTGAGAACAAGGATCCCTATGGTGAGTCCAATCTTCCATGCTCGAGTCGTGTGTGGCCGCCACCAAATCAGGGGCAACGCCAGAGGCCCCACCGAGCAGACTGCGAAGACAATAAAGGATTTGCGGAAATACCATTGGACCTTTTCTTTTGTAAAGAGTGGTCGAGTGGATGCATCCAGAAACTCACCGCAGTGTTTACACTTTATCGCGTCGTCTTGAATATCTTCAGCGCAGTAGGGACACTTTTTCATTACAGACTCGCCTCTGTTAAATGTTCTGTTCCAGCTGTCATTTGCAACAATTGTATCATATGTGCTGGCTTCCCCAATTCTGTTAAAGTTCTTGCTCCGTGTTTCTCTCTCGAAACGATGCCCTGCTCCCTTCGTCCTCTCCCAATTATATTGACGAGTAAATACATTATAACTTTACAAACTCTAAATCATGAAATCAAGATTCCCAATCCTTATACTTATGCCACTTGGTGGGCTGTATTCAAAACTGTTTTCGCTTTGCGGTAGATTGACTCTTTTCTCAATGTCAATTTTTGTTGCTCCTGTAGTCAAATACGCTATCTTGCCAATATCCCATAACTTATTAGTTATCCCTATTTTTATTGTTGGGTGGACAATGCCTGTCAACTTACGTTGACAATAACTATTTTGCCG
Source organism: Dissulfurispiraceae bacterium (assembly GCA_050011415.1). Lineage (GTDB taxonomy): Bacteria > Nitrospirota > Thermodesulfovibrionia > Thermodesulfovibrionales > Dissulfurispiraceae > JADFXI01. The sequence goes on from JBEKJD010000075.1 coordinate 12,166, forward strand.
TTTAATTACTAGGCGTCAGTTATCATTGTTTTATAAGGATATTTTATATATAACTAAAACAGGTATTTTTCTTGCAATAAATAACGTCGAATTCTTTATATATGAAGGGTCCCATTGACCGGTACTGGAGTGTGTAGATGGATAGTACAATAAGAAGGAGGAGTATGAAAACAATAATTGGATGTGTTGGGGTATTCCCGCTGGCAGTGTTTGTTCTAGGCTCATTTGTAGGAACAGCAGGCGTACTGATGTACTGGTAAGGGTGCATTTGCGGCTTTGCCGGTTTTAAAATGGAAGGCTTATTGCAAATGACTTTGTTACTCACATAGAAGTAATAAACGATAGAGAGCTTTCTCTCAAATCATCGTGGTTATCGGGGTCTTTTGTATAGATCGTCGTGGTCAAGTATCCGCAGCAGTATAACCCCCTGGACTGACAGGGATAGAGGTGATAACCTGTTTTTTTTAGCGGTATACTTGGCGCCGGTGCCCGATGCGTAAGACGAGGATTAATAAAACGGTATCTTGAATGTCACAGATTATTCGATAGTCTCCTACGGTATATTTCCAGAAATTGCCCAGTTTCGGACCCTTCAAAGGTTCTCCGATAGTGCGAGGATTTTCCAGAACTGAAACGCGTTTACCCAGGAATTTCAGTATCCGCTGGGCGGTTGTTTTATCAACCTTTTTAAGTTCCTTTGCGGCGGATTCTTCAATCTTAATCGTCCAGACCAAGTTTCTCTCTCACTTCATCGAGGCTATAAGTCCGGCTCTTTCCTTTTATTACATCTTTGAGTCGTTTTTCAGCTAAATAGCTGTCTTCTATATCCTCAAGATGCTCCATAATAGCCTCGGTAATATAATAGGTCTTGCTCCTCCCGGTTTTCGCTGATAAGCGGTCAAGCCGTTTCTCTATTTTCTCCGGCAATCTTATTGAAATAGGCATGCCTGTCCTCCTTTCAAGAATGCGATACATGTATTCTAACATAAGATCATAGTCACTATTTGCATTTACAAATGATGCCAATGTAAATAGTGTTCAGGACAGTTTAAAGGCATCCATATTCTACCTGGGTCACCGTCTGAGGTGGGTCAATTTTGGACGCCGATTAACAGATATGCCCTAATTATTTATTATTTAAGATAAATATGCTATATTTTGCTCAAAAGTTGAAAGGTGAGGCGTTAGAAGAGGAGGTTTTATGGAATTCAGGGGGATAAGAGTTGATATACCGGAGGGATGCAACATCATATTGGGCCAGACTCATTTTATCAAAACCGCAGAAGACCTATACGAGATAATTGTGACTGCCGTACCACAGGCGAAATTCGGTGTAGCCTTCACAGAGGCATCAGGTCCCTGCCTTATCAGGACCGAGGGCAATGACAACGGCCTCATTCAGGGCTGCGTCAAGATTCTTCAGGATATAGGTGCAGGTCACGTCTTCTGCATTCTGCTGAAGGAAGCCTATCCGGTCAATGTTCTCAACCAGATAAAGAACTGCCAAGAGGTATGCAGGATATATTGCGCAACAGCCAATCCTTTAGAGGTATTGGTCGCCGTCACCCAACAGGGTAGCGGCGTCATTGGGGTTGTGGACGGTTTTCCTCCAAAGGGTGTCGAAACCTCTGAAGACAAAAAAAAGAGGAAAGAGTTCCTGAGAAATATAGGTTATAAATTATAGACATTTATTCCGTCGACAGAAAATCATTGGAAAGTTGGGAACGTTGTTTCTAATTATGCTTTTCTATTGACAGTACATTTTGGAATCGATACACTTTTTTCATGCTGTGCCAAGTCCGCTTAGACGCCCCCGGAGCCCTGCACCTTGTCGTGTTACGCATGATCTATAAATAAAAGCATAAATAGAAACAACGTCCCCGACTTTCATTGAGCTATATGAGTCGAACGTAAAAGACCGTTTTGAGGGCAGCCATCCTTACAAGCAATTAATTATTTTATACCTTTTTAAGAAGAAACAACTAGACGATGCAATCCGCGTCTTTGAAGCGTACTTCAAGAATGTGCCGGATGATCCGAAAAAGATAGAAATGTACTCCTTTTATATTGAGTGTTGGTGGCCTTCAGGAAGCCCCGAATCCGGCTTTGTGGGAACCGATTATGGCCTGAGTGGGGCAATCACAGTCATGGCAGTGTAGTCGCGTCACATATTTATGACACGGCAGAGTGCTC
>JBEKJD010000076.1:0-11458 GCA_050011415.1 Dissulfurispiraceae bacterium
CAATTGTAAATGGCCCGATGTTCTCACCGTTCCGTTTTCTAACAGTGACCTTCTGCTCTTCAAGCTCCTTGTCGCCTATTATAATCAAATACGGAACTTTTCTCATCGTGGCTTCACGGATCTTGTACCCTATCTTCTCGTTATCGCTATTTGTTTCGGCCCGTATACCGTCGAGTTTAAGCGCCCGGCACACACGCTGAGCATAATCATCGTGCCTTTCAGCAATCGTCAAAACAGACACCTGCACAGGAGAAAGCCAAAGAGGGAAAATACCTGCATAGTGCTCGATAAGGACGCCGAAGAAACGTTCCAGTGACCCCATCAGTGCGCGGTGGATCATTATCGGCCTGTGTTCCTTGCCGTCACTCCCCCTGTAAACAGTATCGAACCTCTCCGGGAGATTAAAATCAACCTGTATGGTGCTGCACTGCCATGATCTGTTCAGAGAGTCCTTTATCTTTATATCTATCTTGGGTCCATAGAAGACACCCTCGCCGGGATCCACCGTGTAAGGCAGTTCCTTTTTCTCAAGCGCCAGCTTCAGGGCATTGGTCGCACGCTCCCAGTTTTCAATGGCCCCTACATATTTTTCAGGCCTGGTAGAAAGATATATGTCGTAAGAGTCAAAACCAAAAGTCCTCAGAATAAAGAGCGTAAAATCGAGTATCTTTACGATCTCCTCCTCGATCTGGTCCTCCCTGCAGAATATATGAGCATCATCCTGGGTGAAACCTCTCACCCGCATAAGGCCGTGCAGCGTACCCGATCTCTCGTAGCGGTATACGGTGCCAAGTTCCGCGTAACTAATCGGCAAATGCCGGTAGCTCCTGAGTTGGCTCTTATAGATACTAATGTGGAAAGGACAATTCATCGGTTTCAGTTCATAGGCGATCTCGTCGATTTCCATGGGGGAGTACATGTTGTCCCTGTAAAAGTCCCAATGCCCGCTCTGCTCCCATAAATGCAGCCTGGCAATGTGGGGAGAAAAGAGGATTTTATAATCCGCCTTGAGGTGCTCATCTCTCCAGAAATCCTCTATTGTCTTTCTGATAATTGCGCCATTGGTGTGCCAGAGAATAAGTCCGGGCCCGATTTCATCGCTTATGCTGAAAAGGTCCAGCTCTTTGCCGAGCTTCCGGTGGTCCCTCTTTTTCACTTCTTCGAGGAAATCAAGATATGCCTTGAGTTCCTCCTTCGTCTCAAAAGAAGTTCCGTATATCCTCTGGAGCATTTTGTTCTTTTCACTGCCGCGCCAGTAGGCCCCAGCAATACTCAAAAGTTTGAATGCCTTTACTCTTCCGGTCCGGGGCAGATGAGGCCCTCTGCACAGGTCAACAAACCCGCCTTCTTCATAGAGCGATACCGCAGCATCCGTAATCGCCTCAAGCAACTCAACCTTATACGGCTCATCCATTTTTTTGAAAAGCGCTATGGCCTCATCTCTCGCAACTTCCTTCCTTACAAAGGGCTTGTTCTGCTTAATACTCTCCTTCATCGTCTTTTCAATTTTTTCAAGGTCCTCGGGGACAAAGGGTTCGGCCCTGTCAAAGTCATAATAAAAGCCTTCGTCCGTGGCAGGGCCTATGGCGAATTTTACATCGGGGAACAATTCATGAACAGCATGGGCCATGATATGAGATGTGCTGTGGCGGTATATTTCTTTCCCCTCTTTTGATTGTGCGGTCACAGGCTCTATTACAGACTCCGAAGCGAGGGTGTCTAATGAAGCAATGTCCCTGAAATCTCCATTGACCTTAATCCCGATAGCGTGAGATGATTCGATATGTTTCTGCAGCCCGGACTTATCTATTACTTTTTCCGCACCGTCAGGCAATATAATTTTAATAGCAGTTCCTCCGATCAACAACAAGCTGAATATCTTAACCGATTTACAGATATCTATTCAATTAAATTAATGAGCTATCATCCCGCCGTCAACCATCTCGAGTGTCCTGTGGCACTTTCTTGACAAAGACTCATTATGTGTCACGACAATGAAGGTGACGCCGCTCTTTGCGTTCACATCCATTAAAAGTCTGAAAAGCTCTTCTCCTGTGGCGGTGTCGAGATTGCCTGTCGGTTCATCAGCAAGCACAACGCTGGGCTCCAGCAGGAGCGCCCTCGCAACAGCCACTCGCTGCTGCTCACCGCCCGACAGTTCTCCCGGTTTATGGTGCCGCCGCGCATACACGCCAAGGTCATCCAGGAGCCGCTCAGCCCGTTCCCGGACTTGTCCGGTTCCATATGCGGGGGTCCTTACCTGCCGCATAAGCAAACCCGGCATCATGACATTCTCCAGAGCACTGAACTCCGGCAGCAGATAGTGGAACTGGAACACAAAACCCGTTACGCTATTTCGAAATGAGGCGAGCTGTCCATTGCCGAGCACGAAGGGGTCCAAGTCGTCTCCATGAATCTTATAAATAACAGAGCCGGCAGTCGGCCTGTCGAGCGTGCCAAGTATATGAAGGAAGGTGCTCTTCCCCACTCCCGAAACACCTATGATACTTACTATCTCTCCCTTACTGAAAACAGCGTCTATCCCTTTTAATACCCTTAATTCTCCGGCGGGAGTATAAAACGATTTTTGGAGTCCTGAGACTGTTATCAATTCATTCATAGCGCGCCTATCCCTTTGTCAGCGCCCTGATTTTCTTCTGTATACTATTCCACAGCAAATGCAACGAATCTGCAGGAGTTTTGTTTCCATCATCTTCAGCACTGCTGTTTTCGGGCTTTTTTGCTTTCCTGTTTGAAGTCCCGGATGATGTGTGTTCTGCCTCTTCCTTGTCACTGCCCGTAATTTTTTTCACAGTCCTGGCGGCCTCATCCTTTCTCTCCTTTATCTCATCCGCCTTCTTACCCAGTTTCTCACTGTTTTCCTTTATCACGCCTCCTGTCTTCTCACCAAACCATCTGAACTTCTCGCCGCCGCTCCACAGGGCGATCGCGTAAAAAACAATCAAAGCAGTCACCGTTAAACAGGCAATTCTTTTAAAACACTTGCACATCACTCATACCTCAAAGGTTCCGCAGGGTCCAATTTTGCGGCATAATACGATGGATAGAGCGTCGAAATGAAACTGATCGCAACGGCTGAAAAGGAAACAACCACAAAATCGACCAGCTTCATCTTAACCGGAAGCTTGCTCAGATAGTAAACGTCCGCCGGGAGTTTTATAAGCTGGTAGTCATTAAGCAACTTGCCGAGAATATAACCGCCCGATACGCCTAATGCAGTGCCCACAAGACCGATAAGCAGCCCCTGAAGCACGAATATCGCCATAATACCCTGATGAGTCGCTCCCATAGTCTTCAATATTGCGATCTCCTTCTGTTTGTCCATTACGCTCATCATCAGCGTGCTGACAATATTAAAAGACGCGACCAGCACAATGAGGATCAATATGATAAACATTGCAAATTTTTCAAGCTTCAGGGCAGAAAACAGGTTCCGGTTCATCTGCATCCAGTCCCGTACATAATAGGGAAAGCCGAGCATCTTGCTCGCCGCCCCTCCGACTTCCGGAGCCTTATAAATATCATCCAGCCGCAGCTCGATGCCGGAAACAGCGTCGCCAACCCCAAAAAAATTACCGGCAACCTTCATGTCGGTCAGGACAAGGCTTGAATCATACTCAAACATTCCCATCTCAAAAATAGCGGCAACCCTGAACTGTTTTAGTTTAGGCAGCATTCCAAGGGGCCCGATTTCACTCATCGGTGAGACAATGGTGACCCTGTCCCCTACATTCACGCCCAGCATTGAGGACAGTTCGCTGCCGATAACAATCCACGGGACACCACTATCTTCTGCGAGATCCCTGGCAGAGCCTGAGACAACGTGCTTCAAAATATCTGTTGTACCGTATTCTGTAACAGGATCTATTCCTCTCAGGAAGACGCCGTGACCCCTTTTGTCGTACGTCACCATAACCTGGCCGATGACAAAAGGCGAAGCTGAAACTACGTGAGGCACTTGCCTGAGTTTTGAGATAATCGGTGCATAAACGTCTATGTTTCCGCGGTAACTCTGCACTATCGCATGCGCATTTGCGCCCAATATTTTTCGCTGCAGGTCCTCCTGGAAGCCGCTCATTACCGACAACACAACGAGGAGAGCCATAACTCCCACGGCAACCCCGCTGATAGATATGAAAGTATTGAAAGAAATACCACGGTTTTGCCGCTTCGATCTCAGATAGCGCAATGCTATAAAAAGGGGATAGGGAAGGTCCATTTGCCTTTATTGTTCCGGTTTCATTTGCGGGAAAAGAATAACATCCCTTATGGACTGGGACCCTGTAAGAAGCATGACAAAACGGTCTATGCCTATACCCTCCCCTGCAGCCGGCGGCATGCCGTATTCCAGCGCCCGCACAAAGTCTTCGTCCATCCAGTGGGCCTCTTCATCGCCTTCCTGTTTGGCCTGCGCCTGTTTTGACAACCTCTCTTTCTGGTCAATAGGATCGTTCAATTCCGAGAAGGCATTGGCAATCTCCCTGGCTGCAATAAAGAGCTCAAAGCGTTCCACAAGTTCCGGGTTGTCAGCCTTCCTCTTGGCGAGCGGAGAGAGTTCAACAGGATAGTCGGTGATAAAGACAGGCTGTATCAATTCAGGTTCTACAAACTCCGTGAAAATCTCGTCTATCACTTTACCGTGAGAAGCGGTGTCTGGAATATCAAGCTTATTTGCCCGCGCCCAATCGACCGCTTTTTTGGGGTCTGTAATAACGTCATCAGGCACACCTTTCTGTTTGAGCGCATCGAGCATGGCAATCCTCGGCCATGGCGGCGTTAGATCAATAACAGCATCGCCATAAGGGATTTTTAAAGTGCCCACTGTCTTGTTTGCAACAAAAGAGAAGAACTCCTCAGTGAAAGACATCAAATAATTGTAGTCCCTGTAAGCCACGTAAAATTCCAGCATCGTAAATTCAGGATTATGCCTGGTCGATATGCCTTCATTCCTGAAATTCTTGTTCAGCTCAAAGACCTTCTCATAACCACCCACGAGCAGGCGCTTGAGGTAGAGTTCCGGGGCTATCCGGAGATAGAGGTCCATATCAAGTGCATTATGATGCGTATTAAACGGCCTCGCAGCTGCGCCGCCAGGTATCTGGTGCATCATCGGAGTTTCAACTTCAATAAAGCCTTTTGCTTCGAGAAAGTCCCTTATCGCCTTTATAATGGCGCTGCGCCTGGCAAAGACATCCTTTACCTCGGGATTGACTATCAGATCGACATAGCGCTGACGGTATCTCATCTCTATATCCTTCAACCCGTGCCATTTCTCGGGGAGAGGCCTGAGCGACTTGCTCAGCAGAACAATATTTTTTACCTCTATGGTAAGTTCTTCTGTCCTGGTCCTGAATAACCTTCCCGAAACTCCGACTATGTCGCCAATGTCAAGTTTTTTAACAAGGGCATACTGCTCATTCAGCACATCTTTCTTCAGGTATATCTGGATCTTTCCGGTAGAGTCCTGGATGTGGGCGAACGATGCCTTTCCAAAATCACGCATTGCAACTATCCTGCCTGCAACAGAGCTGTTAATGACTTCCGCTTCAAGATTCTCTTTAGTGGCATTTCGGTATCCCGATTTTAAATCTTCCGCATGGGATTCGGGATAGAATTTCCCGTCATAGGGGTCAGTGCCGCCTGAGCGCAATTCGTTGAGCTTTTTAAGACGCTGTTCCATCAAATCATTAATTTCTTCCATAAGCTTTTGATTATACCCATCGTTAGTGTCAAGCGTCAAGCAACAAAGACCGTCGACCGTCGGTATTAGGTCAGTTCGTTTTTGCTCTTAATCAATTAGTCTTTCGATTCCGGTCACCGGCATATATTGAAAACTGGCTATTGGTGCCATTTCTCGATTTGTGGGCTGGACGTTACCAGCCCACTACCAGAACCCAGGTGATTCAGAGCAAAAACAAACTGACCCAATACCCACACCCATTACCCACAGCGCTTGACGCTATACACGGTTTTTGTATAGAGTATATGGATGCGCAAGCCCTGTATAGCTGCCAACTGGAAAATGAATAAGACCGCTGCGGAAACCCGGCTGTTCCTGAACGAGTTCATTCCGCTCGTGCAGGATGTGAAGGACGTTGATATTGTTATCGCTCCACCCTTCACCTCCATTTACGCTGCTGCGGCACTCCTTGCAAACAGCTCCATACGCCTCTCGGCACAGAACCTGTTCCATGAGGAAAAAGGAGCGTATACCGGTGAAATTTCGCCGTCTATGCTGACCGATGCCGGTTGCAGCCACGTCATTATAGGCCATTCGGAAAGACGCCAGTATTTCAAAGAGACCGATGAAATGCTTAACAGGAAGACGAAGATCGCGAGGAAGCATAACCTGGAAGTCATATTTTGCATAGGCGAATCTCTTGCTGAGCGCGAGGCAGGGAAGACATTCGATATCCTGAAACTTGAGATAGAGGAAGGACTGAAAGAAGTATCCGCAGCCGGCCTTATCGTGGCGTATGAGCCAGTTTGGGCTATCGGCACCGGCAAAACAGCAACAACAGAACAGGCACAGGATGCCCATTATTACATACGTGAAAGGCTCGCTGCACTTTATGGATCAGCAGCTGAGGAAATTAGAATTCTCTACGGCGGCAGCGTAACGCCTGATAATATCAATGCATTGATGAACTGTGCCGATGTGGACGGTGCTCTTGTGGGCGGCGCAAGCCTGAAAGCCGAAAGTTTTTCAGGAATAGTAAAATTCAAGACTAAATTGTAAAAAATTATAAACATACGGAGGGTTTCATGGCCACATTTTTGGTAATAATACATGTTGTTTGCTGCCTGTTTTTGATTTCCATAGTCTTGCTGCAAGGCGGCAAAGGCGCGGAAATGGGTGCAGCATTCGGCGGCTCAAGCCAGACAATTTTTGGCAGCAGGGGAGCCTCCACGTTCCTGAGCAAACTCACCACAGGCGCCGCAGTTGTCTTTATGCTGACATCCCTGACATTGTCCATGGTGGCAAACAAACACGTGTCTGTCATCAAGGAAGGTATGCCGGCCCAGCAGGGAAAAACCATGCCTCAGCAAATCCCGCAACAGCCAATACAGCAACAGCCGACTAAGAAGTAAAAAGTTAAAAGTAAGAAGTGAGAAGTAAAAAATAATAAGTGAAAAATAGAAAGAAAACAATAGAGTCTTTTTTATCTTTCACTTTTCACTTTTTACTTTTTACTTCTTACTTGTTTTTTGGTTGTTCCCGTGAGCCTGATATCAAGAGCCCTAATACCATAGCAATGGGGATGGCAGCTGATGCAAAACGGCTCATACCCTTTCTGGCCTCAGACAGCACATCATCAGAAATAAGCAGCCTTATATATCATGGCCTGATAAAATATGACAGGAATATACGTCTTACCGGTGATATTGCAAAATCATGGGAAGTAAGCCGTGACGGCCTGCGGATAACCTTTCATCTCCGTAAGGGTGTCATGTGGCAGGATGGTGTGGAACTTACCGCTGATGACGTTATTTTCACATATAATAAAGTCATCGATCCCAAAGTTCCGACGCCTTACAGCAGCATCTACGGGCCTGTAAGGAGTGTTGAAGCACCCGATAAATATACGGTGCAAGTCACCTACAAAGAGCCTTTTGCCCCTGCGCTTGAATCATGGGGCATGGGGATAGTGCCGAAACACCTCCTTGAGGGAAAGGACCTTTCATCTCCTGAAATCAACCGTAACCCTGTCGGAAACGGGCCATACAGGCTTGCCGAATGGGTGACCGGACAGAAAATAGTTCTCGACGCCTCCGGCAACTATTTCGAGGGCAGACCAAATATCGACAAAGTTATATACCGCATAATCCCTGATGCCTCAACTATGTTCCTGGAGCTGAAATTCGGCGGCATTGATTACATGGGCCTGACTCCTCCTCAATACAAACTCCAGACAAATACCGCTTTCTTCAGAAAATATTTTCAAAAATTCAGGTACCCTTCTTTCGGATATACCTATTTGGGCTATAACCTGCTGAATCCCCTTTTTAGTGACAGGCTGGTAAGACAGGCAATGGCATACGCCATTAACAAGAACGAGATTATAGCCGGCGTCCTTTTGGGATACGGCACCCCCTGTACAGGCCCATTCCCTCCTGAATCATGGGCCTATAACACGGATGTCAAAGATTACGACTACAACCCTGACAAGTCGCTTGCATTGCTCGCTGAAGCAGGATGGAAGATGAATGCCTCGGGGCGGTTAGAGAAAGATGGAAAAACATTTTCCTTCACCGTTCTTGTAAATCAGGGCAATGATGCGAGGCTCAAGTCCGCCCAGATACTGAAAGAGCAACTCAAGCGGGTCGGCATTGAATTACATATAAAGGTACTCGAGTGGCAGGCCATGCTCCACGATTTTATCGACAAGAAACATTTCGATGCTGTTATTATGGGCTGGGCCCTCTCACGCGACCCGGACATTTACGACATCTGGCATTCATCGAAAACCAAAGAGGGTGAATTCAATTTCATCTCCTATAAGAACGATGAAGTTGACAGGTTACTGCTCGAAGGCCGGCGCACATTCTCTCTGGAGAAACGGAAAGCAATATACCACACGATCCACGCTATCCTTTCCGAAGAACAGCCTTGTGCATTCCTTTATGTTCCAGATGCCCTTCCCGTCCTCCACAAACGCTTTAAGGGCGTGCTAAAGGCCCCCATAGGCATCGACTACGATTTCATCCACTGGTCTGTGCCCAAAAATCGCGTCGAGTGGTATCAGTAACCGCGAGTCTCATTGCACGGAATCAGACTGCCGTCTGTGCCAGGTGTCATCTTCAAGTATTTCAGCGCATTCTCTAACGCTCGCGCCGGATTTTTGTATACTCTTCAGGACCAAACTCCTTAGAAAGTCTCGTGTGGAAGCAACGCCATCGGAAACTACGGTAACTGAGAATCCCCTGTTTCTCGCACTTTTGACAGTAGCGCGCACGCAGCCTTCCGCCATAACGCCGAGAATAACGATCTGTCGAATCCCGGCACTTGCCAATACCTCCGCAAGCGCCGGATTCGTAAAGGCATCTGGCCTGGATTTCGAGATTACCGAACTGTGAGCAGGGAATTCGACTCGCGGATCGATTTCTGCTCCGACAGAGCCCTCAATAGCAGCGCGCTTCCGGAAGAAATTTCCAATCCAATCCGATTTTTGAAATTCGTTCTTGATGAAAATCTGCATCCACCCGGCCCTCTCCGCGTGCCTCAACATGCGATTGGCCGATGAAATTACTATGTCGGCATTTCCGGCACTTATCGGCATCCGTCCGCTCGTTTCGAGAAAATCCCGTTGCAAGTCGAGTAATAGCAATGCTGTATCTTTCACCTAACTCCTGAGGTCACCGTTGGGCCAGGGCCGTTTCCTGCCGATTCGGTGCATTTAAATGTTAGGGACTATTTTATCGGCTTTATTCCAAGGTCTTTGCATATTTTCTTTGCAAGGTCATCATTGATTTCTGTATGTCGAGGTAAAGCGGAGCGTTTGTTTTGACTCGGGTTTCCCCACCACGAATGGCGCCCTCCTTCACGAATAAACTTACATCCATGCGCGCGAAGATATTTCAGTAATTCAGTTTTTTTCATCCAGCTACAGCTATTTTTTCTTCCTTATATTCTGCTCCGGCTGCAGCTATAGCGTCCCGTCGATTAAATTCAAGCGCTTCTTTTAAAGTTATCCGCAAACTTTCTATCAATTCCTGATGGGTATGTTCTTGACAATTGACCCCCGGAACTTCTTCTATCCATCCGATCCACCAATCGCTTTGTTGTTTTATTACAGCTGTGTATTCAGTATGCATAATTAAACCTCCTTACCAAACTATTATAATGAAAATTTATTAATATTGTCTTTTCAATTTTATTTACTGCGCCCTAACGCCGGGCATAAGGCGCCGGGCAACAAAAGCCGGACCGAAAAAGCACCAGGCTTATTCCCGGTCAGCAAAGATACTGATAATATCATCGGGTTAAAATGTCTTCCTCATGCAAGCTATCGCGCCAAGAAATCTGGCAACCTGAAAAAAATCCCCATTGCCTTTATAGATACCTGACATCACAATAACTTTTGCTTCAGGGAATTTTTTCTTGATCTCGCGCATGGTTTCCAGATCGTCTTTTTCCGGCATATCCATGTCGGTAACAACAATGTCTGTAGTAATTCTGCGGAAGGAATCCATGTTTTCGTTGCCGTCGCAGGCTAGATAGACTTCATAATTCATATCTTCGAAAATCTCCCTGAGGGCATTTCTTAAAGATATGTTGTCGTCAATAATGAAGATGCTTTTTGCCAATGCTCCTCCGTGCAGGCCCTTTTAAGTTTGAATAGACCCTGACCGCACCCGATAGTCCCTTTTGCTTGTTATGTATATATAACAAAATTTGTTATAGCTAAAACAATTACCCGAAAGTAGTATGCCATGCTATTTTCTTGTTCTTGGAGAAATAGAAATATACGGCGGGATTCGGTATACTTAGTGCTTACGGTAACTACTATAAGGAGTTGGGCAAACATTACTTATGCAAACTGCCATGATCGAAGTTAAACAACTTACCAAAAAATTCGGCGCCGTAACTGCTGTTGACGGGATATCATTTGAGGTGGAAAAAGGGTCCATCTTCGGCTTCCTGGGTCCCAACGGCGCGGGAAAAACCACTACCATAAACATACTGTGCACGCTCCTTTCCCCAAGCGCCGGCAGCGCGATGATAGATGGTCTCGACTGTGTCAGAAACTCTTCAGAAGTGAGAAAAAAAATAGGTATCGTCTTCCAGGATAATACCCTGGACAAGGAACTCACTGCTTACGAAAACCTGCTGTTTCACTCCTACCTTTACAGCGTACCGAAGGGAGAGCGGAAAAAGAGGATAGAAGATGCGCTGAATTTTGTTGGTCTGCACGAGAGGAAGAATGATGTAGTGAAAAAGTTCTCGGGAGGCATGAAGAGGCGGCTGGAAGTTGCGCGGAGCATCGTTCACCAGCCTAAAATACTGTTCCTCGACGAGCCGACGCTCGGCCTGGACCCCCAGAGCAGGACAAATCTATGGGAATTTATATCAAAGCTGCCTGAACAGCAGGGAGTTACTATATTCATGACAACGCATTACATGGAAGAGGCTGAAATATGCAACAAGATAGCGATTATCGACAAAGGTCACATTATCGCCCAGGGTTCTCCCGAGGAACTGAAAAAAATGGTCGGAGGAGATGTAATTTACCTTAAAACACATGACAATGCCCGTGCGCTGGAGGATATAAGAACTTTGCTGCACCTGGATGCCGAAGTTCTCAACGGGGAGATATTCATCCCGGTATCGGGGAACGGTGATGCATGTATTCCCAAACTGATCAGCGCTCTCGAGGACCGCGTAATTTCAGTGCGTCTCCAGAGGCCGGCGCTGAACGATGTTTTCCTGAAACTC
>JBEKJD010000077.1:0-11441 GCA_050011415.1 Dissulfurispiraceae bacterium
TTATGGATTTTGGTTCCCAGTAAGTGACAAGGGGGCTGTCATCTATTCCACGGGATGCTTCATACAGATAATGCCCGTAGGATTTTCCAAAGTGTTCCAACAGTGTTTCAATCGGGACAGCCGCAAGTTTTCCTATCGTGTCTATACCCATTTCCTTCAGGGAGGCTTCAGTTTTGGGGCCTACACCCCACAATTTTCTCACCGGCAATATCCATATGCGGTCCTCAATATCCTGTTCTGAAATAATTGTCAGTCCGTCAGGTTTCTGTAAATCCGAGGCTATTTTGGCAAGGAGTTTATTGGGAGCTATCCCAATGGAACAGGTTAGTCCAGTGGATTCCTTTATTTGTTCTTTTATCTCTTGTGCTATTTGTTCTGGACCCTTATCTATATAGGACAGGTCAAGAAAGGCTTCGTCTATTCCGACATCTTCCATGACCGGGCTGAATTTCCGGAGGGCATTTTTAAATATCTCCGATACCCTCACATACTCATCATAATCTACCGGTAAAAACACAGCATGCGGACATAGTTTATATGCTGTTATTAAAGGCATAGCGGAATGAATCCCATACTTCCGTGCCTCATAATTGGCAGTTGAGACAACACCCCTCTTTGTGGGGTCACCGCCGCCGCCTATGACAAGCGGTTTGTTTTTCAGATCTGGATGTCTCTGTTGTTCGACTGCCGCAAAAAATGCATCCATATCCATATGGAGGATACGTCTCATTGGTTATTATAAACCGGGATAGGCAATGAGGAATTAAATAAAGCCATACATTATCCAATTTACACTGGATAGGCCCGATGCCTTAACGTTTTGACAATCCTTAACCGCTACCAAAACGCCTGCTCGTTGCCCTTTGTTTGTATGGCTTTAAGTATATTGGCCCTGAGACGCTTACCCAAGCTCTACTTCCACTTTGGAGCTTCGGTGGATGCTTCAGGCTTCCCCCTCGCTTCCGGGGGCTTGCTCACCGCATCCTTCACCCACTCCCTTTCTGTTTTTGGTTCTTCGGGTTTGCCATCTCAGGGATTTCTATTCCCTTTGCTGATTTAAGCATAACTCCATTTGGGTGACTTGTAAAGTCTATTAAGATTTTCGGGGAAGTGGTATACTAAAAAGATTAGGGTTCGTCCGGCAGTACTCCCGAAATAAAGCCGACATAAATTATGCCTAAATTAGCTATCGTTGATATAGACAATACGCTTTGGCAGTTCTGCGAGCCCTTTTATTTTGAACTGCTCAAGATAAATAAAAACTTCCCTTCTATCGATGCCTGGACGCATTGGGATATATGGGAAGGGTATTGTTCAAGAGAAGAATTTTACGGGGCTGTCAACACTATTCATTCCAGACAGGATAGTGACACTTATTTACCTTATCCCGATGCGAAAGTATTTCTCGCTTCCTTAAGGGAAAAAGGATACCATATAACCATAGCGAGCCATCGTTCCCCTGATTATAGAGAGCAGACCGAGAAATGGCTTAATAAGCATGGTCTCATATATGATGACCTCCATCTGTCCTTTCATAAAACCAGCCTAATAAACGAGTCCATCGATATAGTGGTAGATGATCACCCGGAGGTTTTGGGAAAAGCAGTCGAAAAAGGAGTCAGGGCGATGGGATTGCTATTCCCATGGAACCGGGAACACTCAAAAAATGGGTTTAAACTCTGTAACAGCCTGAGTGAGATTTTAAGTTACATTTTATCTTCATAATGAGCAAAGAAATATCAAAATGGTTATAGAATTTCATTGACGAACCTCAGGGGATATGTTAATATACATATAGAACTTTAAAGGTTTTTGCGTTCGTAAGAGGCCACAAAGACTTTGAACTTTGCGGCCTCTTTTTTTGTTTGTGTCCCTTTGAGGTTTGAGTTTACAGATAAGGAGGAACAGGAAATGGCACAGGGAACTGTTAAGTGGTTCAGCGACAGCAAAGGGTTTGGCTTTATTACGGCTGAAGACGGAATTGATACTTTTGTCCACCATACATCCATCCAGGGTAATGGGTTTAAGAGCCTTGCAGAAGGTGACAGGGTCAGTTTTGATACTGAAAAAGGACCAAAAGGCCCCAAGGCAATCAACGTTGTTAAACTGTAGTTAACGGGAAAAGGCTCCTACCTGTGGACAGGGGCCTTTTTTATTTTACGGGAGGATCATGAACAATAAGAAAAATGCGGCACGAGCGGAAAGAAGGCAGCAAAAAATCGATTCAGGCCTGGTGACAACTCTCTTCCCTGACGTTGAAAGCATCGTAATAAATATGTCATATAGACAAAGGGGTCTAAGCCAAACGTTGCCGCGGCTCGTCAATTTTTTTCCGGGAAGTTATGCTTTTTTCACAGTAGATTGTTTAAATAAGGAATGCGTCGAAGGCGGGTTTGATTTCTCCCGCATAATAACCGGCATGGTCAGCAACCGCAAAACAGCATCAAAAGGCGAACTCGACTGTCAGGGCGGCCCAAGCACAGGCCATTCAGATATTGTCTACGAAGTCGCCATTAATTATTTATAACCCAATTCCAGCGATAAGAGTTGTCATTCCGCCCCGATAAGGTGGCACTGTTATCGCTGGATTTAGGTCTTTAATCAACCGCATCACATCTCCAGCAATGAAGACACCTTTGCCTGATATTGCTCCTGTCGTTGGGATTGCTCCGCGTGTTTTTCATAAATCGCGGGATGAAGATTAATTATAGTAAGTTTCTTGCTGGATCTCCTGGAAATTTTCTTCAAAGAAAAAATCTGGTCCACAAAGAAGTCGTCGATTTTCGAGACATATCTGAAATCCATTATCAGGTGCTCTGAATTGCCTAATCCCACAAAGAAGGCTTTTATTATTATAGCGGCATTTCTGGAGGTAAAATCACCGTAAAGCTTTAAAATTCCTATGTCATTGAACTGTTCGAAATTAAAGGACATAGTTAATTCTATCGCAAACTTGTTACGGCAATATTAACTCACGGTTACATATTGTTTACTCCTTAATAAATTACCTAAGAGTGAAAATGCTGTGCCCTGTCAGATTCATTTTGTTAAACGCTCTTAGCGCCTTACAGCCAACACCCCGTCCATCTGAGAAATCTTATTTACCAGCGAAACGATCTGGTTCCTGTTTTTGACTTCAAGTGTAAATTCAAGAAGTGCCCGCTTATCGTGTGTTGATGCAGCCTGCAGATGACTGATATTCACATTAGCGCCGGATATAAGGGCAGTCAGGTTTGCCAGTATGCCCGGCTTGTCCATGCCCTCTACATATAGTTTTACGGTTGAAGTAATATCGGAATCCTGGCTCCAATTCACCTCGATCAGCCTGGCACTGTCCACGGCAAGCCGTTCAAGGTTAGGACAATCACGCCGGTGAATTGTCACCCCTTTCCCTTTTGTGATAAAACCCGATATGTTGTCACCAGGCACAGGGAAACAGCATCTGCCGAGGTGATACATAACGTTGTCAATTCCTGTGATCGTGATGATACTCCTGCTTTCCTTATGAGGCTTCACAACCTTTGGGACAACTTCACCTTCCTCCTTCTCAGGCATAAACCTGTTCACGACCTGGTGGGCGGAAACCTTGCCGTAACCCACAGAGACATAAAGGTCCTCGATCGACATAAGGCTGAAGGATTTTATTACACCTTGCATCTTTTCTGATTTAAGCACCGATAGGGGCAGCCCATGCCGCTTGATCTCTTCTTCGAGGAGATTTATCCCCAATTCAATGCTCTTTTTCCGTTCCTCTGTTTTAAGCCACTGCTTGATCCTGGCCTTTGCGCGAGGTGTTACAACAAATTTTAACCAGTCCTTGCTGGGGCCGTGCGTAGGCGTGGTAATTATCTCGACTACATCGCCGCTGTTCAATTTGTAGCGCAGGGGCACGATTCTGCCATTGGCCTTTGCGCCAACACACTTATGGCCGACCTGCGTATGAATGCTGTATGCAAAATCAACAGGTGTGGAACCTACGGAAAGCTCCTTGATGTCGCCCTTGGGTGTAAAAACGTATACTGTCTCAGGGACCACCTCACCCTTGACCGCCTCAAGAAACTCCTATGCGTCCGAAATGTCTTTAACCAGCTCACGCAGCCAGGTTATAAACCGGGCATTCTTCTTGTCGATGCTGTCTTTTTCCTTATACCGCCAGTGAGCGGCAATGCCCTCTTCTGCAAGTTCATTCATATCATCGGAACGGATCTGAAATTCGACATGGTCCCCCCCGGGGCCGACTATTGTTGTATGAAGGGACTGGTACATGTTCGATTTGGGAAGACTTATAAAATCTTTGAATCTGCCCGGCACAAGCGGCCAGATAGAATGAAGTATGCCGAGTATATCGTAACAGTGGCCTACGGTATCCGTGATGATCCTGATACCTATCACATCCTGTACCTGCTCAAAAGGTATCTTCTGTCTCACCATCTTCTGATAAATGCCGTAATAATGCTTGACCCTGCCTTTAATCTTGACTGGAATGCCTGCAATCCTGAGCTTTTCATCGATTATGTTCTTTACCTCGCTAATATAGCGGTCCTGCTCCTCTTTGCGTTTCGCAACTTTTTCTTCAAGCTCGTTGTATAGCGCCGGCATAAGTGTCTTGAAACTCAGATCCTCAAACTCTGTCCTCAGCCAGCCGATACCGAGCCTGTTGGCGAGCGGGGCATATATATCGAGGGTCTCCCGTGCAATGCTTCTCTGTTTTTCTTCAGGCAGATGTTCAATGGTCTTCATATTGTGCAGCCTGTCTGCGAATTTAATGAGTATGACCCGAACGTCCTTTGACATGGCAAGGAGCATTTTCCTGAAGTTCTCGGCCTGGGCATCCTCTTTGGTCTGGAACTCGACCTTTGACAGTTTTGTCAGGGCGTCAACCAGGAATGCGACCTCGACGCCGAACATTTCCCTGATCTCGTCGGTCGTCGTGCCGGTATCCTCAACCGTATCATGCAGGAGACCGGCGATAATCGTTGAAGTATCAAGTTTCATGTCGGCAAGGATGTCGGAAACAGAGAGCGGATGATAAATATAGGGCGACCCCTCAACCCGCCGCTGGCTGCAGTGGGCCTCTCCGGAAAATGCGTATGCTTTTTTTATAAGCTCAACGTCCGCCTTTGGATTGTACGCCAATATTTTCTTTATAACAGCCTCTATCGTAATCACAATTTGATTATAACTCCGTAGCGTTATGTTATGATAGTTTTTTATGGATACATTAATAATCCGGGGCAACAAGGCGTTAAAAGGAGAAGTCGAGATCAGCGGGGCAAAAAACGCTGCGCTGCCCCTCCTTGCCGCATCTGTTTTAGCCTCCGGCGAAAGTAAGTTTGACGGAATCCCGAATTTGAGGGATGTTGCCACAATGGGCAAGCTCCTGACCACTATGGGCTGCAAGTTCGGCTATAAGGACGGCACAGCGGTTATAGATAGTGCTTCAATAAATCACTTCGAGGCGCCTTATGAACTGGTCAAGACCATGCGTGCCTCTGTCCTCGTACTGGGCCCGCTTGTTGCCAGATATGGAAAGGCGCGGGTCTCACTTCCAGGGGGGTGCGCTATCGGCGCCAGGCCGATAAATCTCCACTTGATGGGCCTTGAAAAAATGGGGGCCAAAATAAAGCTGGAAGGGGGATATGTCATTGCCAGGGCAAACCTCCTGAAAGGGGCATCCATTTATTTCGATACAGTTACCGTGACCGGAACTGAAAATTTAATGATGGCTGCTACCCTTGCCAGAGGCACCACTGTCCTTGAGAACGCAGCAAGAGAGCCGGAAGTCATAGATTTAGCCAATTGTCTCACATCCATGGGCGCCAGGATAAAAGGGGCTGGTGAGAGCGTAATCGAAATAACAGGTGTCGATGCATTGAGACCTGCGAAGCTCTACAGAGTTATTCCCGACAGGATTGAAGCAGGAACTTTTATGACCATTGCCGGCATCTGCGGTTGCGACCTGCTGCTCAGGAATTGCAGGGCAGATCATATGGATGCGGTGATCATGAAGCTGAAAGACACAGGGGTGATATTCAAAGAGACAAAAAAAGGTCTCAGAGTCATAGGGCCTGATCAGCCTATTGCCGCTGACCTGAAGACGATACCATATCCCGGTTTTCCCACCGATATGCAGGCACAGTTCATGGCAATGATGACAGTAGCAAGGGGGACCAGCGTCATCAAAGAGACTGTCTTCGAAAACAGATATATGCATGTGGCGGAACTTAAGAGAATGGGAGCGGACATAAGCATCGAGAGCGGCACAGCCGCGGTCAAGGGAGTCGGGCAGCTTAAAGGAGCGCCGGTGATGGCAACTGATTTGAGGGCCTCTGCATCACTGGTGGTTGCGGCACTCCATGCCACCGGTGAGACAAGGATCACCAGAATTTACCATCTGGACAGGGGTTACGAAAAGATGGACGAAAAATTGTTGAAGATCGGCGCAGATGTCCATAGGGTCTCCGAAAAATAAAATTAGGTCATAGGTTATCGGTTATGTTTTCTTAAACATCTTCTTTAAATCTTCACGAGAGATAACAATTCTCGTCGGCCTGCCGTGAGGACAACTGTGAGGGTTATCAGCCGCATCAAGGGATTTCAATAACTCAGCTACCCTGGCGCTGTCAGGAACTTCGGAGCCTCTGATTGAACTGTGGCACGCCATACGGGCAGCAATCATTTTTTTCGCTGACTCAAGCTGTTCAACTTCTTTTATGTGACCGGAACTTTCCGCCGGTCCTGTTGCAGCGTTGATTCCCGGATTTTCCGGAAGAGATGAGGCAATATCGCTTATCAGAGAGGAGATATCGGCATCCTTGAACTCTTCAGGAATACTGCGGACAAGAATTGTATTGTGGCCAAAATCCTCGACCTCCAGTCCCACCTCGTTCAACAGGAGCAGATGTTCAAGGAGGATGGCATATTCACCGTGCTGCAATTTCACCTGCCGTGGGAAAAGCAGGCGGTGAGTGCAGAGGTCCTTTTTTTTCAGAAGCCTTTCATAGTTGACTCTTTCATGCGCAGCATGGTAATCAAGCAAAACAAGGCCGCCCCTGTCCGCCAAAGCGACAAAAGTCTCGCCAAGGTATAGGACCGGGGGAGCGCCTGTATAGAAGTCGTCCATCTCTTCGGAAATAAGACTCCCTGAAACCGGAGTTCCGGTTGAAAAAACAGGGACACATCCCATTTTCGTTTCAAAAGTGGGATGTGTCCCTGTTTTTTCCCCGGAATCAGCCATGTTAAAACCCGCATCTTTTTTTAAACATTCCATAACACTATAGTGCACAAAATCAAATATGCCGCTCTTTTGCGCAAATCGCACTTCCCTCTTTGCGGGATGCACGTTGAAATCGACCTGGCCTGGATCGACATCCAGGAAGATAAAAAATGCCGGATGCTTTTCTTTGGGGACCATTCCCTCATAAGCTTTATAAACAGCATACGAAACAGACTGGTCTTTAACAGGCCGCCTGTTCACAAAGAGAAACTGGGTGTTCCTGTTATTTTTCATATGCGCGAGCCCGCTCGTAAACACGCTGACAGCCATACCTGCATCCGATGAATCAGATATTTCAATAAGCCCGTCCACAAAATCCTTGCCGTAGAGCTGAAGCAGCCTTTCCCTGGGAGAAAAAGCAGGAGGCAGGCTGAATACTTCGGCGCCATCCATCCGCAAAACAAACATTATGTGCGGATGGGACAAGGCCTCCCTTGTGACCGTATCGATAATATGGTAGTTTTCCGTAGCATCGGATTTGAGGAATTTACGGCGGGCAGGAGTATTAAAAAAAAGCTCTCTGACCTCAATACCGGTCCCTGCCGCTGCGCAATCTTTCACTGACTTTACTTCTCCGCCGGCAATCTCGACACTCGTTCCCGGGATGCCGGAACCATATTCTCCGCTCTTCAGCGCTGTTATCAGCGTCATCCTGGAAACCGCTGCTATCGAGGAAAGGGCCTCTCCACGGAATCCCATGGTCTTCAGATTGAAAAGGTCCTGCTCGTCCCTTATCTTGCTGGTTGCATACCGCTCAAACGCCCTGACCGCATCTTCTCTGTCCATGCCGTTTCCGTTATCGGAAACATTAATAAGGTTTTTGCCTGCGCGGACCGTCTCTACCATGATACGTGCGGCTGAGGCATCGATGGCATTTTCAATAAGTTCCTTTACAACTGAGGCAGGCCGTTCAACCACTTCACCGGCGGCAATCTTATTACGAAGAGCGATGGGCAGGACCGCAATTACAGACATAGAATATTTTAACACAGCAGAACCACTAAAACGTTGACACGTAAAGTCTGTTAATATATGATTTTAACAAACGGCTGTCTGATCAAATTACCGGGTTTTTTCCATTACAGCACATAAAGGGAGGCATTCTTATGATTTCGCTCGAAGTCAATGGGAAAAAGTATGAGGTGGAAGCAAGTCCCGATGTTCCTCTCCTATGGGTCATCAGAGAGCAATTGGGGCTTACCGGCACAAAATACAGCTGCGGTGTCGCCCAGTGCGGAGCATGCACTGTCCATATAGACGGGAAAGCCCAAAAGTCCTGCCAAATCCCTGTCAATGATGCCCAGGGTAAAAAAATAACCACCATAGAGGGTATTCCGGATGAACATCCGGTCAAAAGGGCCTGGATAAGCGGCAATGTGCCTCAATGCGGATACTGCCAGCCAGGCCAGGTTATGACTGCAATAGCTTTGCTGAGCGAAAATCCCCGGCCAACTGACGCCGATATAGACCGTTCCATGTCAGGCACCCTCTGCCGCTGTGGCACATATCAGCGTATTCGGCGTGCTATCCATAAGGCTTCTGTAATGATGGCCGAAGCAATGCCTGAGAAAGTAGAACCTGAAAAAATAAAGCCCAAAAGAAAAAGAGCCAAAAGGAAAAAACACAAGAGCGGAAGGCCCAAAGGAGGGAGTCAATGAGCGACATCATTGCTATAACCCGCCGTGATTTTTTGAAGGCCGGCGCCGTGCTAGGGGGAGGACTGGTGCTTGGGTTCTCTCTTTCTCCGAGAGCGTCTTCGGCTGACTCAGTGATGCAGTCCATAGCGCCCTTTGCGCCCAACGCGTTCATACGTATCGGTGCCGACGATACAGTCACCATTATTGTTAACAAATCCGAGATGGGACAGGGCGTATACACCGCGCTGCCGATGCTCATAGCAGAGGAACTCAGTGTTGACTGGAAGAAGGTGAGGATAGAGGGGGCTCCGGTAGCTCCTGAGTACAACCATACCGAATGGGGTAATATACAGGGCACAGGCGGCAGTTCGAGTGTCCGGTCGAGCTGGAACCAGTTCAGAAAGGCAGGGGCCACAGCCAGGATAATGCTCGTAGCCGCTGCAGCTCAACTGTGGGATGTGGACCCTTTAACCTGCAGGGCGAAACGTGGATTTGTTATCCACGATGCAACCCGCAAGCGCCTTTCGTACGGAAAGCTCGCTGATAAAGCGGCCCTGCTCAGCCCGCCCAGGGAAGTTGAGCTGAAACAGCCGGAAGACTTTACCGTAATCGGCAAATCCATGCGCCGGGTTGATGCCCGCGATAAAACAACGGGTAAAGCTTTATTCGGTATTGATGTAAAATTCCCGGGCATGCTCATTGCCGTAGTGGCCCGTCCGCCCGTTTTCGGCGGCAAGGTAAAAAGCTATAATGCGGAAAAAGCAATAGCAGTGCCTGGTGTTAAAGCAGTAGTGCAGATTGATTCCGGGGTGGCTGTTGCTGCTGATAATTTCTGGTCAGCGAAACTCGGACGGCAGGCGCTTGAGATAGTATGGGATGAAGGGACGCTTCCATTGCCGGACAGCGGCACACAGCGAAAGCAGTATGCTGACCTGGCCGCGACACCCGGAGTTATTGCAAAAAAAGAAGGAGACGCCGGGCTTGCCTTTTCACAGGCAGTCAAACAGATCAGCGCCGAGTATGAAGTACCGTATCTGGCTCACGCGCCTATGGAGACACTGAACTGTTTTGTGGACCTGCATTCAGACAGCTGTGAAATCCGGACCGGCACACAGTTTCAAACTGTTGACCGCGATGCGGCAGCGCGCGCTGCAGGACTTGCGCCCGGGCAGGTAAAAATTCATACGACCTTTCTGGGCGGCGGTTTCGGCAGGCGCGCAAACCCGCGGTCGGATTTCGTAGTTGAAGCGGTCAACGTTGCAAAGGCAGTGAAGCAGCCGGTAAAAGTTCTATGGACCAGAGAGGACGATATCAAAGGCGGTTACTACCGTCCGGCATGGCATGACCGGATTTCTGCCGGGCTTGATGCCCTGGGGAACATAATAGCCTGGCGGCATACCATTGTCGGGCAATCAATCGTGGCCGGGACGCCATTCGAGCCGGCTATGTCAAAGAACGGCATTGACGCAACTTCAGTGGAAGGCGCCGCAGATATCCCATACGCCATCCCCAATATTCTTGTCGACCTGCACACATCTAAAGTGGGCGTGCCTGTATTGTGGTGGCGATCAGTCGGCCACTCACATACTGCTTTTGTGGTGGAGAGCTTTATCGATGAAGCGGCCCATGCCGCCGGCAAAGACCCTTACGAGTTTCGGCGCGGGCTGCTCGCAAAGTATCCCAGGCATCAGGCCGTACTCGAATTGGCTGCTCAAAAAGCACACTGGGGCGCCAAGGTCAAGGCAGGGCGAGCTCAGGGAATCGCCGTTCATCAGTCGTTCAACAGTTACGTTGCCCAGGTGGCGGAAGTGTCGGTGAACACGGAAGGAGCGGTGCAGGTCCATAAAGTCGTTTGCGCTGTGGACTGCGGCAGGGTGGTAAACCCTGATATAGTCAAGGCGCAGATGGAGTCAGGGATTGTCTTCGGTCTATCCGCTGCTCTGTTCGGTGCGATCACGCTCAGGGAGGGGCGGGTAGAACAGAACAATTTTTATGATTACCCATTGCTGCGAATGAAAGACATGCCTGAAATTGAAGTGCATATTGTGCATAGCCAGGAACCGCCGACTGGTGTGGGAGAACCGGGTGTGCCGCCCATTGCTCCCGCAGTTGCGAATGCGGTCTTTGCAGCAACAGGGACCAGGATACGGCGTCTTCCCATGACCCCTGAAGCAGTTTTAAAATCAGCAATAAACTCACGGGCCTGATACCGGCATGGAAGTATACGAAGAACTTTTAAGACTTAAGAAAGAGGGCAGGTCCTCTGCTATAGCCACTATAGTACAGTGCTACGGATCGTCCCCGCAGAAAGAGGGGGCCAAGATGCTTATAAGGGATGACGGATCGATCATGGGCACGCTCGGAGGCGGGTGCATTGAGGCCGAGGTAATCCAGGAAGCTATCATCGCCATGGCAGACGGTACTCCGAGAACAGTCCCTTTTAATCTCACCGAATCTCATGGCGGACTGGTGTGCGGGGGGAAGCTCCTGGTCTTTGTCGAACCGGTTGTGCCCGGTCCTCGCCTCGT
>JBEKJD010000078.1:0-11403 GCA_050011415.1 Dissulfurispiraceae bacterium
AATCACGTTAATTGTTCGTCTTCGATATACAGGACAGTAAGATTTTTTGCAATTTCAAGCAGGTTGTCGGATTGGTCCATTCTGGCCCCTTTGTATAGTATTTTCTGATACCGGAATTATACCCCATGTCCGCTTTTTTATATATTGGTGCGCCATTTCTGTTAAAATTATACTCCTTTACATGACTGCTTATATATTATACAATTGCAATTAGTTGCAACAGCGCAGGCATGGCGAAGCGGCAATCCAATAAATGCCCGGAACTCAAGATCGGGGCGTCAAATGGACGAATCTGTTTTATAGGAGACTCTTGGATGGCTGACAGTGAAGAAATAAATCCTGAGCACTTGCTTATTACCTACGTGCCCAAATACAGGCGCATGTTCCCCATACTGGCTGCGGCTTCCGCAACAATAACCTGGCTGCTGATGGTGTTATTCCATGATTACACATACAACTTTTTTTTAAAGACTTTCGGGACCTCTTTTCTTCTGCACGATGCATGTTACTCGGCCTTCTGGGTAGTCGTGATGCTTGTTGCTTTTTACCTGGTTACAATAAAGATGTTCGGAAAGCCCCTGTCAACAATTGCCGAGAAAGAGCGGGAGATACTTGAACGGTATTGTGGGAAATCTGATTACATGAATATCCTGAAAGAAAAGCAGGCTCTTTTTTCCAAGTCCCTGATGGAAACAAATAAGCTTACAATGGCCCACCTGGAAAATGTGGTCAGTGAAACAAATGCGGCGGCGTTTCAGATTATGGGGCAGGCCCAGGGCGTGGATGAGTCCATGACGGAATTGATCAAAAAGCTCACCTCGCTGCGCTCACACAGCGAAGAGTTTGCAAAGGAGACCAGTCACACGCTCACAGAGAATGAGAAGGCAATCGACGGCCTGCGTGGTTATATAGACAAGCGGGTGGCTGACCTGGATAAGGACTATAATATTGTTCAGTCATTAAATAAAGATGCCGAGTCTCTTTCAAAGCTTGTACAGCTGCTCAAAGATATAGCAGATCAAACAAATCTCCTTGCGCTTAATGCAGCTATCGAGGCTGCGAGGGCAGGTGAGCAGGGGAGGGGATTTGCAGTGGTGGCCTCGGAGGTGCGAAAACTTTCCGTTCAGTCCGAGCAGGCAGCCAGCCAGATAGGGCAGGCTATTGTCCAGATGGCAAAAAATATCGAAACACAATTCTCGGAGAAACTGAATTTAGAGCATCATAAAAGTGAGCAGAATATCCTTTCCGGGCTTGAAATCCAATTGACTGCGCTTACAGACAGTTTCAGGTTACTGGACCATCTTAACAGGCAGATACTTGAAGAGGCCGGCAAAAGCGCCGACAAAGTTTCCGGCAGGATACTGGAGCTTCTTGCCAATATACAGTTCCAGGACATCACACATCAGCAGATAGATCAGGTTGTTTCATGCCTGTCTGAAATTAATGCCTATGTCGATGCGCTCAGGGAATGGCTTCAAAAGACGATTGCAGGTTCGATTGACAGTTTGCTCCCCGATTTCAATACGGAAGACATGCGCAAGCACTATGTCATGGCTAAACAGCGCGATATCCATGATTCTGTTGTCGGTAAGGCAGGAGGTCAGAAGGCGGGCAGTAAGGTCATTGGGACAGCAGCTGAGAAAAGCGACGTAACATTTTTTTAAATAATGTTTAATCTCCCTGCAGTAATCAGCCGGCAGATTGAAAGGTGACCATGAGCACAATACTGGTGGTTGACGATGAGGCTTCTCTAAGGTCTTTTTTTACAAAAGTCCTGCAAGGAATTGGTTATGCCGCAATAGTTGCTCCGGACGGTGAAACAGCCTTAAATATTTGCCGGAAGGAGTGCATCGATACTATTTTCCTCGATTACAGCATGCCGGGTATCAACGGTATTGAAACGCTGCAGGAAATAAAGAGAATAAGCCCCGAAGTGCCGGTCATTATGATGTCGGGATACGCAAGTATTCAGCTTGCAGTGGAGTCAATGAAACTCGGGGCATACGACTTCATTGCCAAGCCCATTGATTTCAACTTTCTGAAAGCGGTTGCTGACAGGGCTGTAAATCATTGCGGGCTGCAAAGACAATTGAAAGACATGAACATCTCGGTAAAGGCTGCCCGTGAGATAAGCGAGGAGCTTGAAAATCTGGTAAGGGAACGGACCGGGGAGCTTTTGCGGGCCAACGAACAATTGCGGAATGAAATCACCGCGCGCAAGATGGCTGAGGAGGAAAATGCAAGGTTTCTGGAAGATCTCGATGAGAAGATCAGGGAAAGGACCGGCGAACTCGAAGCGGCAAATACTGAACTCAGAAAGTTATATAATGCAATCGAACAGGCGGGAGAGACAATTGTAATAACTGATGCCGATGGAACGATCCAGTATGTCAACCCCGCCTTCTCGGCAATATCAGGCTACAGCAGGGAAGAGGCTTTGGGGAAAAATCCAAGGATACTTAATTCCGGCAAGACCCCTCCCGAATTGTTCGAGAATATGTGGAAAACCATATTGTCAGGCAGGATATGGAGGGGGACTGTCATAAACAGGAAAAAGACCGGGGAGCTTTATTATGAGGACATGGCAATAACGCCGCTGATAAACGAGCAGGGATGCATTTCAAATTTCATAGCTATCAAAGACGATGTAACTCAAAGGATCAGGGCAGAGGAGGAACTTAAGCAAAAGAATGAGGAACTCGAAGAAGCAAGAGAGGCTGCTGAAGCTGCAAACAGGGGCAAGTCAATATTTCTTGCCAACATGTCCCATGAATTAAGAACGCCTCTCAATGCCATTCTTGGTTTTTCCGAATATCTGTTTCAGGGTTTTGGAGGACCTGTTACAAATGATCAACAGGAATTTCTCAGTGATATCCTTGAGAGCGGCAGGCATCTTCTTTCTCTCATAAATGAGATACTTGATCTTTCAAAGATCGAGGCCGGCAAAATGGAATTGGAAGAGACCGACTTTAATCTCGCCGGCATGCTTGAAATCACAATTAGACCTCTTGTTTTCAGCGCAAAAGAGAAGGAGGTGGAGTTGCATACTCTAATTGGCGCCGATGTCCCGGCGGAAGTGAAAGGTGATCTGCTGAAACTTCGGAGGGTAATTACAAACCTGGTCGATAATGCAATTAAATTTACGGAAAGAGGCAGTATAAATGTAGAAGTGAAGACTGAACGTCAGTACCCCGGAAAATACATGCTGCATTTTTTAGTTAGCGATACCGGCATAGGCATTCCGGAAGATAAGATAAACAAAATATTTGAGAGCTTTACACAGGCTGATATTTCGACAACCAGAAAATATGGAGGGACCGGCCTGGGTCTGACCATATCTCAGCAAATTGTCAGGCTGATGGGAGGAGACCTATGGGCAGAAAGCGTTCCCGGCAAGGGAAGCACTTTTCATTTTACTGCCGTGTTAGGTATCGGACAGATGAGTGAGGGGCCGGCAATTGTAACAACGGATAACGCTGCCTTTCAGCGCAGGGGGAAATCTTTGCACATCCTTGTTGTTGAAGACAACCCGATAAATCAGATACTGGCTGTTAAACTCCTGGACAAATATGGACACAAATCAGTTGTTGCCAACAATGGCAAAGAAGCTCTCGAAGCATTGGGAAAAGAGCATTTTGATCTTGTATTTATGGATATCCAAATGCCGGAGATGGATGGGGTTGAGACGACGAGGGCGATCAGGCACTCAACTTCCTCCCTGTTTGATCCCAATATACCTGTTATAGCAATGACTGCTCATTCCATGAAAGGCGACAAGGAGCGTTGCCTTGATGCAGGAATGAATGGGTATGTATCGAAGCCATTGGATATTAGAGACATCCCAAATATTATATGGAAATATGTTCCGGCTGACGAAGAAGTGGCTGCCTCTGAGCCGCAAGAGGATGTTATAGACAGGGCTTCCGCCCTAAAAATGATAGACGGCGATATGGAACTTTATGGGTATATTTGCAAATTGTTCAGGGAGCAGTCTCCGGTTGTAATGGCAGAGATAAAGGAAGCGATAGAATGCGGTGATATAGAAAGGGTCTGGCATAAGGTCCACCCACTGGTATCCAGTGCCGGCTCAATAGGCGCATTTGCAATAAGTAAAGCAGCTGTTGAGCTGGAGCTTGCGGCGAGAAATAATAATACGGAGAAAATTAAAGAATTTTACGATAAGCTGGATCATGAAACAAAAAGGGTTTTGAATGAATTAAGATGACACCCTCTTTCTTTTGCTCTTGAATTGTAGTATAGTTTTTATCAATATATCTGTAAGGCATCAATGATTTGGAGGTATAAATGTCTAAAACGATTATGGTGATTGATGACTCGATGTCTATGCGCCAGGTGGTAGGTATCACCTTGAAAAAAGCCGGGTACGAAATAATAGAGGCATGTGACGGCAAGGATGCTGTCGCGAAGCTGACAGGCCAGAAGGTACACCTTATGATTTGCGATGTCAACATGCCGAACATGGACGGCATTGCCTTTTTAAAGACGGTCAAAACACTGCCCAATTATAAATTTACACCTATTATTATGCTTACCACCGAGTCTCAGGAAGCGAAGAAACTGGAAGGGAAGGCTGCAGGGGCAAAAGCCTGGATGGTCAAGCCCTTCAAGCCGGAGCAACTGCTTGAGGCTGTATCGAAACTGATACTGCCGTAAAGTAAAAATTACGAATTAGGAATTACGAATTACGAATGGCGGAAGAAAGATATTAAACTCATTAATTCTTAATTCGTGATTGATTATTTGAGAGGGGGCTGCATGACGGTAAGTACCGAAAAAATTAATGGGCTTTGCAAGATGCGGGTAGAGGGTGAAATGACTATTTTCAATGCTGCCGACCTTAAAAAAGACCTTTTGGATACCCTGAACGAGTGTTCAGATGTCGAAATGGATCTGTCGCAGGTCAATGAGATGGATACAACAGGTTTGCAATTGCTGATACTCACTAAACGTGAATCGGCAGCTTTAAACAAAGGGTTCAGAATTATTTCTTACAGCCCGGCAACAATGAATGTGCTCGAATTATTTAACCTTAAGGAGTACTTTGAAGGCAATTAAGAATTACGAATCAGGAATTACGAATTAATGAATATGATTTTTTCCGCCATTCATAATTCTTAATTCCTAATTCGTAATTATTGTGTATGGGAGAAAATATGGAAGTAGATGTCAAGCAGACTTTTGTAATTGAGGCAACTGAATTGCTCCTGGATATGGAAAGCGCCCTTCTTCGTCTTGAAGGCGCCCCTGACGATGAGGAGACGATCAATGCCCTGTTCCGTGCGGCCCATACTATCAAGGGCTCTGCCGGGATTGTGGGAGTCGAGTCTGTAGAGAGGTTTACGCACAAAGTTGAGAGCTTGATGGAGAAAGTGCGCCAGGGCGAAATCAGGATTACAGGCGATTTGATAGGTCTGCTCCTGAAATGCCGTGATCACATAGCAAACCTTGTAGAACTCGTTCCATCGGGTGAAGACAACACATTGAGCCCGGAGATGCAAGCCGTGGAGCGCTCCCTCCTTGCCCAGTTGTCCTTAAATCTTGAGAGCGGCAAAAAAGAGCCGCCCCCGGAAGAGATGGGTAAAAAGGAGACAACATGCAAACAGGAAGATGAGCCGGCAGGCAAAAAAGCCAATACCGAAAACTGGCATATATCCCTTAGATTAAGCCGGAATGTTTTGAGAGATGGAATGGACCCTATATCATTTATAAGCTACTTGTCCAAACTGGGTGAAATTGTGCATATTGCTACCCTGTGTGATACCATCCCTGCCCTTGATAAAATGGACCCCGAGGAATTTTATCTCGGTTTTGAGATCGACTTCAGGAGCGGTTTTGATAAAAAGACAATCGACGATGTATTTGAGTTTGTGCGTGAGGACAGCACTATCCGCATATTGCCGCCGAAGAGCAGTATCGAAGCATATATTCAGCTTATACGAGACTTGCCGGAAGATCCGTTAAGACTGGGTGATCTGCTCATCAAAGGCGGCGCCCTCACGTCTTCTGAACTTGAGGAGGCATTGCAGCAGCAGAACAAAATGGCAATGGCCTCTGAAACTGAGCGTGCAGAGTATAATATCCCGGCTATCGGAGAAATACTGGTGAATGATGGCATGGTGTCCCCCGAAGTTGTGGATGCGGCCCTTGAGAAACAGAAAAATGTTCGTGAGATCAAGGCGCAGGAGGCAAGGACAATACGTGTTGACACCACTAAATTGGACCAGCTTGTAAATCTGGTAGGAGAATTGGTAATTGCAAACGCAAACATAGGCCAGCAGGCCCACCGTATACAAGACAGCGGCTTGTCCGAATCCTCCTCGGGCATGTCCCGGCTGGTCGAAGAGATCAGGGACAAAGCCATGCAGGTCCGCATGATGCCCATAAACGAGGTTTTTAGCCGTTTTCAGAGAGTGGTGCGCGATATCTGCCATGATACAGGCAAGGATATTGAACTCCTGATAACCGGAGGGGATACCGAAGTGGACAAAACCATTGTCGAGAAGATCAGCGACCCGTTGATGCATCTGGTGCGCAATTCGGCAGACCACGGGATCGAACAGCCTGACATCCGTATTGCAAAAGGCAAACCCGGCAAAGGGACTATAAGGCTGAACGCCTATAATGATGCGGGCAGCATTGTGATAGAAGTCTCTGATGACGGCGGCGGGCTTAGCCGGGAGAAGATACTGAAAAAGGCCCTTGAACGGGGGCTGGTCAGTCAAGACCATTCTTTATCGGACAACGAGTTGTTTCGTCTCATATTTGAGCCCGGGTTCTCTACTGCCGAACAGGTAACTAAAGTTTCAGGGCGCGGTGTAGGCATGGATGTGGTAAGGCGAAATATCGAAGCCCTGCGGGGTTCGGTTGATGTCGAGAGCGGGAAAAATAACGGCACAATGGTGCGCATCCGTCTGCCCCTGACCCTGGCTATCATTGATGGCTTTATGGTAGGGGTGGGGGGGGCATCTTATGTTATCCCGCTCGATATGGTTGTTGAGTGTATCGAATTATCGGAGCAGGACCGCAAAGCGGAAGAGAGGAGAAATTATGTCAACCTGCGTGGTGAGGTCCTGCCGTATATAAGGCTCAGAGATGTTTTTTGCACACTGAACAACCGGACAGTATTTGAAAATATCGTGGTGGTCAGATATGCAGGACAGAAGACAGGGCTGGTTGTTGATGAATTGTTCGGAGAAGTCCAGGCTGTTATAAAAACACTGGGCCGAATGTATAGGGATGTGGAAGGGATATCAGGCGCAACTATAATGGGTGACGGCACTGTTGCGCTCATTCTTGATATCCCGAAACTGGTCCATTCGGTAGAAAAAAGGAGGAGCGAATGTTAAAGAACATGAAGGTTGGATTGCGAATGGGATTGGGGTTCGCGTTGGTGCTCGTACTTATGATAGTTCTTATTTTAGTGTCAATAAACACAATGTCCGGAATCAATGCAAATCTTGAGCGTATAGTAAAGGTCAACAATGTCCGGCTGGCCCATCTCAATGATATGATAATTAATCAGGAGGAAGTCGGTATCAGCCTTCGTAATTTGTATCTGACAAAGGACATGGATAAGAGAGAGGAGCAGAAGAAAAAAATAACGGAAATAAGGAGTAAAATTGACGAGGCCTTTACAAAAGTAGACGAATTGACCAATAAAGAAGATACAAAAGCGCTTGATATAATTGCAACAATAAAAACTGAGAGGGATGCTACAAGGCCTCTGAATAGTAAGGTGATGGAGCTGGCCCTTGCTAATAAGAATGAAGAGGGGGTTGACCTGCTGGACAGGGAAGCCAGACCTGCGGCACGTAAATTGTTGGATAAAATAGAAGAATTGAAAAAGCATATGGAGGACCGCAATCAGATGCGCCACGAGGAAGCGGTCAAAGCATATAACAGCGCTCGTATATTGCTGTTCACACTGGGCGGTATAGCGATTGTTCTCGCTATAGTGACAGCGTTGTTCCTGACCCGCAGCATTACTTTGCCTTTAGGTGAGGGCGTTAATGTAATGAACCAGTTGGCCCAGGGTGACCTCAGGGTGCGCATCGATGTCAAAAGCAAGGACGAACTTGGGCAGTTGCTGACTGCTATGAAGAATATGGTGGAGAAGTTAACGTCGATAGTGGGCGATGTCAAGTCAGCATCGGACAATGTCGCTTCAGGGAGCCAGGAGTTAAGTTCAGGGGCACAGCAGATTTCACAAGGGGCCACAGAGCAGGCCGCCTCTATCGAAGAGACCTCCTCATCCATGGAAGAGATGACTTCCAATATAAAACAGAACTCCGACAATTCGCATCAGACGGAAAAGATAGCTCAGAAGTCGGCAAATGATGCAATAGAAGGAGGCAAAGCGGTCTCTGAGACAGTTAGCGCCATGAAAGAAATAGCCGGCAAGATAACGATTATCGAAGAGATTGCGCGGCAGACCAACCTGCTTGCATTAAATGCGGCAATAGAGGCGGCAAGGGCCGGGGAACACGGCAAAGGGTTTGCGGTAGTGGCCTCAGAGGTAAGGAAGCTTGCGGAACGCAGTCAGACAGCGGCAGGGGAGATAAGCCATTTATCGTCAAGCAGTGTGCAGATAGCTGAGAAGGCCGGAGAGATGCTTGCCAAACTGGTGCCGGACATCCAGAAAACAGCGGAACTTGTGCAGGAGATAAGCGCAGCGAGCAGGGAGCAGGACTCAGGAGCAGGGCAGATCAATCAGGCCATACAGCAGTTGGACCAGGTGATACAGCAGAATGCAGGGGCGGCTGAGGAACTGGCTTCGACATCAGAGGAATTGGCATCCCAGGCGGATTTGCTCCAGACTTCTATCTCATTCTTCAAGACAGAGGAATCAGGCGCCTCCAGGACGACAGCCAGGGTGCTCAGGAGGCCTGAACACAGGGTTGCCGTAGCTCATATAGGACACGAAATCAAGAAGGTCGAGGGGACTAAAGGGCCAAAGGTCATAGCAGGAAGGCGCGGTACAGCCCTGGATATGGGTGAGGCAGGCAAAGGGGATGAGGGAGACAAGGAATTTGAGAAATACTGACGGTCTCGTAAAAAGTCCATATGCTGCGTCGTGCTGCATACTTCGTCATTGCGGCGTACCAAAAGTACGCCTCAATCCTCAGTATTTGCACGCCTTGCCTATGGCGCTTTTTACGAAACCGTCTTGATTATTATGAAACTGATTTTAAGAGGAGGCGTTTATGAGTGTGGCAGGGATTACTGAAACAACTCAGTGTCTCACATTCAAACTTGAGGATGAGGTTTTCGCACTGGATATATCAAAGGTGCGGGAGGTACTCGATTTTACTACAGTGACGAAGGTGCCCAGGACGCCGGAGTTTATGAGGGGTGTAATAAATCTTAGGGGTAACGTGGTGCCGGTAGTGGACATGAGGCTTAAATTCGGCATGCAGAAAACTGAAAAAACAGTGAACACATGCATAATCATTGTAGAGATTTCCATAGAGGGCGAGACAGCCGTACTCGGCGCGCTGGCCGATTCCGTGCAGGAGGTGATAGACCTTGAGCCGGACCAGATAGAGCCGGCGCCGAGGATAGGAACGAGAGTGAGGACCGACTTTATAAAGGGCATGGGCAAACGTGATAATCATTTCATCATGATCCTTGATATTGACAAAGTCTTTTCTGCCGATGAGCTCTCTATTGTGCAGGGTGCAGGAAAGGATATGCCTGTTGGAGAGGATGGGTAATAGGTTATGGGCAATAGGTGATGGGAAAACTTGAAAAATTTTATTCAATGACCTATGACCTATAACCTATGACCCATAACCTGTTGTGTTATGTCTGACAAAGACCCCGAATGCACAGATTCGGTATTAAAGATGTCGTTGCAGGACTTCCGCCGGCTGAGTGAATTTATAGAATCGGAACTGGGCATCAAGATGCCTGATTCAAAGAAGACCATGCTCGAATGCCGCCTTCAAAAAAGACTGCGCCTACTGGGATTAAAGTTGTTCAGCGAATACTGCGATTACCTTTTCAGCAGTGAAGGTGTTGAGAGCGAGTTGGTCCATATGATCGACATGGTCACAACCAACAAGACCGATTTTTTCCGGGAGCCTCAACACTTTGATTATCTGGTCCAGGAGGTATTGCCGGAAATGGTCAAGTCTCAAGGGTCTGGTATAAACAGCAGGTTTATGGTGTGGAGCGCGGGTTGCTCAACAGGAGAGGAACCTTATACCATGGCTATGGTCCTTCACGAATTTGCCGATAAATACCCTGGTTTGGGATTTCAGTACATGATCCTGGCTACTGATGTCTCAAGCAGGGTTTTGGAAGTTGCAGAGAGAGGCATCTACCCCGAGGAAAGGATGTCTCCGGTCCCAATGCCCCTGAAAAAGAAATATCTCCTCAGGGGGAAGGGTGGAAAAAAAGGTCTTGTCAGGATAGTGCCGGAATTGAGGTCGCTTGTTAAGTTCCGCAGGTTGAACTTCATGGAGGGTGATTTCGGCATGCGGGAGCCTCTGAACATTATATTTTGCAGAAACGTATTCATTTATTTTGATAAGCCTACGCAAGAGAAGTTATTGAACCGGTTTTGCCGGCACATCGTTCCCGGCGGATATATTTTCATAGGAATGTCCGAGACACTCAGCGGCATGGATCTGCCTTTGACCCGTGTAAATCCGTCGATATATAAAAAAATAGGCAATAGCTAATAGGGGGAGGGGGCAAGGGTCATGGGTCAAGAAAAAAACTTTCTGTTTCCTTTCCCTGCCCCTTGCCCGTTGTTACTTGCCCCTATTTTTTACTATTTATTATGAAAAAGATAAGGGTGCTTATTGTTGATGATTCGGCTGTAGTGCGTCAGACGCTCTCCGCAATCCTCTCCTCGGACCCTCAGATCGAGGTCATGGCTACGGCTGCAGATCCGTTTATAGCTGCGGATAGAATTGCTGAAGAAGTGCCTGATGTTATTACTCTGGATGTTGAGATGCCGCGCATGGACGGCGTGACCTTTCTCCACAAGATTATGAGTCAGCATCCCATCCCGGTAGTAATTGTATCAAGTCTCGCTGAAGCAGGATCGGAGACTGCTCTGAAAGCGCTTGAATATGGAGCAGTTGATATCATTCAGAAGCCCCGTATGGGGACAAAGCAGTTTCTGGAAGAATCAAGGGTGCTTGTCTGCGATGCGATAAAGGCGGCGTCGGCAGCAAGGGTAAAGCCTGTTTCTGCCATACCCATGTCAGTGGCCCCGAAACTTACTGCTGATGCTGTGCTTGCAAAACCCTCTGCAAAGGCGATGCTCCAGACAACTGAAAAAATTGTATCAGTGGGGGCGTCCACTGGCGGTACAGAAGCTCTGAAGGTCCTGCTTGAGGCCATGCCTCTTGATGCGCCGGGTATAGTAAT